>JAIORK010000050.1 GCA_021108215.1 bacterium
AGCAGAACAACTGAACAGCAGAGCAGTAGACCGCAGCAGATATTGCTGATCTGCTGGTCTGCTTTCTGCTGCTCTAAAATTTTCGCTTTGCGAATACACTTTTAAAAACTGAACAGCAGAACAACTGAACAGCAGAGCAGTAGACCGCAGCAGATATTGCTGATCTGCTGGTCTGCTTTCTGCTGCTCTAAAATTTTCGCTTTGCGAAAATTTTGGTGGGCCCTGCTGGATTCGAACCGGCAACCAACGGATTATGAGTCCGCTGCTCTAACCGTTGAGCTAAGGGCCCCAAAAATTTGTTCCACAAATTTTTCGAGCAATCGAAAATGGAAAACAAAAAATAAATTCGATTGCGGTCAACTTTCAATTCTCAATTTTCTCATCTTGTTCTTGCTGTTTACTCCGCGAAATTGCAGAATAACAGCCCCTACAATAAATTTAATCCAAATAACCTTTCAATTTCCGGCTGCGTGAAGGATGACGGAGCTTACGCAAGGCCTTGGCCTCAATCTGACGTACGCGCTCACGAGTCACATTAAAAATATTACCGACTTCCTCCAGGGTATGGGGATAACCATCACCAATCCCGAAACGCAAACGCAATACCTCCGCCTCTCTGTCTTTTAGGGTGTGCAGGACTTTACCTATCTGCTCCTGCAGCAAAAGAAATGCCGCGGCATTGGCAGGCGAGACCACTTCCTTATCTTCCAGAAAATCTCCCAGATGTGAATCCTTCTCTTCACCGATCGGTGTTTCCAGCGAGATGGGCTGCTGAGCAATCTTCAAGATACCGCGGACTTTTTCCACCGGCATCACCATTCTTTTCGCAATTTCTTCCGGCAGCGGTTCACGGCCTTGCATCTGCACCAAATCCCGTGAAACTTTGATCAATTTATTAATCGTTTCAATCATATGGACCGGAATACGAATGGTACGCGCCTGGTCCGCGATCGCCCGGGTAATGGCCTGACGAATCCACCAAGTTGCATAGGTGGAAAATTTATAGCCGCGACGGTATTCAAAACGCTCCACAGCACGCATCAGACCGATATTGCCTTCCTGAATAAGATCCAAAAACTGCAATCCCCGGTTGGTATATTTCTTGGCAATCGAAACAACCAGCCGCAAGTTGGCTTCCACCAATTCCATACGTGCCCGGTACGCAGCCGCTTCACCTTCCTCAATCTCCTTTGACAACAGAATTAAATCCTCGGTTGTCATCTCAGCGTCCTGGCCCGCCTTTTGCAGCTTGCGAACCTCATCTTGATAAACCCTGAGGAATAGCTGCCACTCATCTGCTTTGCATTTTGTGTCCCGTTCCAATTTCTTAATTTCCCGCGATGTGCCTTTGAGTGCTTTGGCAATCCCCTTGACCGCATCGGCTTTAATCCGGTGGCGGCGAAGCTGGCTCTCACTCTTCCGTTTTGCGGATTTTACCTGACTGGCAATATCCTTGATACGATCAATCATTTCCGCCATCTCAACTTGGTTTAAGTTGAGACTCTTGAGGCACTTCAGCCGCTTGGCATGGGCCTGGGTAAATTGTTTCTCCAGCTGCTTGCGCTGCGTTTCAGACAATTTCGGTTTATCCAACCGGGCCTGAAATTTGCTCATTTTCTGGTCCCAGTCCAGTGCACCTTTAATATTTTTCTTAGCAGCCGATCCCATGGCGCGCTCAACCGAAGGCGCGATTTCCCCTTCAATATGATGTTTGATCACATTCGAAGCCAAAATTTTTCCGCGTGTGATTTTCTCCTGAAGGAGTTTAAGTTCCTTCAAAGATAGCGGCGCTTCCAACACCGCTTTTTCCACACGCAATTCCTGTTCTTCAATCCGCTTGGCCAGACGGACTTCCTGTTCGCGGGTCAACAATGGTACCCGCCCCATTTCGTGCAAATACATTCTTACCGGATCATCAGAACGGGTCTCATCGGCTGACTGATCAACTGCCGTATCTTCAAATTCCGCTTCTTCCAATTCACTGACAATCGAGACCTGGTCTTCCGGTTTGCTCTCTTTTTCAGTATCAACAATTTCAATATCATTCTCACCGAGCATGATAAGCACATCATCAATCTGCTCCGAAGAAACAATATCAGCCGGCAAAATGCTGTTGACGTCATTGTAGGTCAAATAGCCTTTTTTCCTGCCTTTTTCAAGAAGTTTCTCAACCTCTGTGAGCTTCACTATTTTCCGGTCTGTATCTTTTGGCATTATTTAAATCCTTTCTTAGGAAAGAATGGTCATTATTCTAACCAATTCATTGATTGAGTCAAGTTGATTTTTATCGTTCACCTTTCCAAATGACGCCGTATATTTTCAATTCAGCCGCAGTCTCCTTCTTTTCCTGCGCCAACAGCTTGAAGGTTTCCATGTCCCCCTGCTTTTCGACTTCCTTGATCTTAATTTGGATCCCGGTCAGACGGTCCTGGAGCACGGCGATTCGTAATCGTCCCAGACAATCCTGCAAAACCTTCTGCGGTTCTTCCGTTCCCTTGTCAATTGCGACCAAACGGGCCGCCAATGCCGCCATTTCTTCCGGAAGGCGCTTGTGAAATTCAAGGAACCATGCTTCGGAGTCATCCGGATCAGCCACAGGTGCCTGCATGATTTTTTGGAGCAGGCGCTTGAATTCAGGAACCCTAAACAATTCGGGATCGATTTTTTCCCGAAAGGCTTCCACCATAAGCGGAAATTGAAGCAGGGTTACTAAAATCTGCTCCTCTTCGATTGCCTTTCGGGCATGAAGAACGCCCCCCGAAATTCCGGGTTCCTCTTCTGATTCGAAAACTCTTCTTCTCACCAACCCTTTCACTACCCGCGCCATCTCCGCCTGAACCTGGGTATCCAGCAGGTGGAGCCGCTCGGCAACCAGATGGATGTAATCGCTGCGCTCAATCCCATCATGGGGATATTGGACAATAATCTGTCCGGTTTCTTTGATGACCGCGATTTTCCCATCCACTGTATCTGTGTTATTCCGGCGGCACGCGACATCCAGTACAAATGCCGGCATGGAAAGACCCGCTTCCAGTCTTTTTGAAAAAGCTGCAACCCCCTGTTTTTGAATAAATTCATCAGGATCTTTGGCATCCGGCAGGGTAACCACTTCCACTTGTAACCCCGCTTGATGCAGTATCTCAAAAGCCCGTATCGTGGCGGTAACCCCGGCCGCGTCCATATCATAAAGCAGAATAACTTTGGGCGCATACCGTTTGAGCAACCGTGCCTGAGCAGGGCTCAATGCCGTTCCCAGTGATGCCACGCACTCGGTCACACCCGCACCATGGCAGGCAATGACATCCATGTACCCTTCCACCAACACAAACCGTTTTGTATGCCGCGCCGCATCCCTAGCCCAATTCAATGCATAGAGCATTTCACCCTTATGAAAAATCAGGGTTTCGGGAGAATTCAAATACTTGGGTTCCCCCGGCCCAATCATCCGACCTCCAAACGCAACCGGTTTCCCCTGCAAATCAAAAATCGGAAACATCACCCGGTTTCGGAAACGATCATAACGTTTTTTCTCATCTTCTCTGACAAGAATCAATCCGGCTTTTTCTAAAATTTCTTCTGAAAAATGGTCGCGATTTCCCGCCCGAAGCAAATTATCCCACCCGGGCGGAGCAAACCCCAGCTCGAACTGTTTTTGCAGCGCTTCCGATATTTTCCTTTCCTGAACGTACACCACGGCTTTTTTCCCGGGTTCCGACTGATACAAAGCTTGCTGAAATCGCTCCATGGCCCATTGGCAGACTGAGGCAATTTTTCTTTTTAACTTATCCTCTTCATCATTCACCGGCCGTACGCCGCGTTCCAGTTCAATATGAGCGCGTTGCGCCAGCATCTGGAGTGTTTCCGGAAATGTTTTCCCTTCTGCTTTCATGAGAAATTCATAGACATCGCCCCCGGCACCACACCCAAAACATTTAAAATTCTGCCGGTCCGGAAAGACATGAAAACTGGCGGTTTTTTCCTTGTGAAAGGGACAAAGTCCTTTAAAGCTTTTCCCGGTCTGCTTGAGATTCACAAACCCAGAAACCACGTCTACAATATCATTGGCATCACGAACGCGCTCTTTATCTGCTTGTGAACTCACTTATGCCTCGCACATTATGGCTTTTTACAAATTTCCTAAAAAAATGGTGGATAAAAAAGAGAAAAAGAAAAACAGCCCGGAATAAAACCTCCCGGGCTGTTTTGTAACCTCGTATGTCTCCATCGCAAATAATCACCACGCAATATTGACGGATCCTTTTATGCACCGCGCTTGCGGGCTTTTTTCTTGGCTGCCAAAATTTTTAATTTTTTCTTCACACTCGGTTTTTCATAATGCTCACGACGCCGCATCTCAGATAAAACACCTGACTGTTGGACCTCTTTTTTAAACCTACGGAGGGCTGCCTCAAAATTTTCGCTGTCTTTTACACGAATCTCGATCATTTCTTTTCATCCCTCCTTTCTATGAAAAAGTATTTTTTCTTTATTTTTCAGGGTTTTTCCTAAAAAACAACCATGACACCCCAAGGATAATCATTGTAAAACGTGATATTGTACCCATTTCACTTTTTTTTGTCAATTCTTATTCCATAAATTTTTCCGTAGGGAACAGGCAACTTGCCCAGCTTGCCCCGCGTATGCGGGGGCGAATGTGCCGGGTGTGCCGGGTGTGCCGGGTGTGCCGGGTGTGCCGGGTGTGCCGGGTGCCAGTTCCTTACAAAATATCATTATCGTGCTAGCGCGAACACGATGGACAGCCCGCCCGGCGAATGCCGGGTAAGTCCATCGATGAAGCGAGTAAAAACATCGCCAGAGGCGAACATCTCCCGGCAAAAATACCACGGGCAGCCTGCCCGGCGTACTTGTCCGGCGCATGCCGGATGCCGGGTAAGCCCGTGAATTTTTATCCCGGCGGCCAGGCCATTTTCCGACCGCCCAGTAAATGCAGATGAAGATGATAGACTTCCTGACCACCGTCCTCGCCACAATTCATCACCAGCCGAAAACCTTTTTCCAGATTTTTTTCTTTAGCAATCAAATTGGCCGCAGCAATCAATTGTGCGATGATTGACATCTGGTCCTCCCGGATGGCGGAAACTGTTGGAATGTGTTTTTTAGGAATAATAAGGATATGCACCGGCGCCTGAGGATTGATATCCTCAAACGCCAAAACAGTATCATCCGCATATACTATTTTACTTGGGATTTCATTGGCAATAATTTTACAAAACAAGCAATCCTGACTCACCTATTCCTCCACAACCGACTATCTATTCTCAGTGCATTCGATAAATCATCCCCGCACTCACCCGGTATCCGGCATACGCCGGACAAGTTACGCCGGGCAAGAGCACGGGGATTCCTTCGTATATTGAACCGTCAAAATTGAATCCCATACTGCAAATTCACAACAAATTCATCATAACTGTTGGCATCCACCAATTGATCCGCATAGCCGATTGTGCTAAGCGTCAATCCCAGTGAGTGGGATGAAGAAAAATAATAAACACTCCCTAGTGCAATTGTTGATAGATTATTTTCGACGGTCTCAATATCATCAATCCCAGCCATATTGTCCCAGCTAAAATTAATATCCAACCGGCTCGGAATCGCCTTCCAGTTCCCCCGCAATGTAATGTATAAATACTCCAGGACCTGTTTATAGTTGCCATAACTGCTGTATAATGTCGATAAAGTGCCCAGATCAGTTTCATCATTGGAAATTGTGTTGAATCCCAGACTACCGGAAAAGGAAAACAGCACCCCGCGTAAATACATCACAGACGTCAGCAAAGACGATGAACTGTTATCACTTAAAAATCCCGTTTCATCCTGAAACTGGCTCATGGTATACGAAATATTTGCAAGAATTTGATCCCCGGTTGATATCGGAATCTGACTCCCCAAACCTAAATTCAACACATTGGTCTGGTTATCCAGCGAGGTGATCTCGCTCCGGTCCTTCTGCCGATTGATGGAATATCCGATATTAATGGTTGATAAATAGGGTGGCAGACGATAACTGATCATCCCGGAAACATACATCGTATCTGTTGTCGCGGTCAGTGAGTTACCGATACTATCCTCCCAAGTATCCTTCTGTCCGTTTAAATTGTCCTGCCAGATATCCACATCCCCCATCAGCATGAGCGTGTTATCAACCAGATGAATCTGTGCATCAGCTGAAATCCCCTGCCAATCACTGACCAACCAGGGGTTGGCAAGTGTGACATAATTCGCCCCGGTATGTTTGTATTCCAAAGAAACAAAACTCAGATTGTTCCATTTCCAGAGCGACCCTGCACGGTATGTGTCGATCGCACCGGAATACGAAAAATAATCAACCCCATACCCATGAAAACTGACCGCATATTCACCGTAAAAGGTTGAATAAAGCTCCGAAGTATAATCAATTTTCAAATGAAGATCCGCAGTCACAGTTGCATTGGCCTCATCCAGTGTTCCGCCGGCGGTAGTTTCCTCATCTAAGGATTCGGGGTTATCATACACCCCCCCCACATTGATTGAAAAACCATTGTCCGGCATAAAATCCGTAATCCAACGAAAGCCGGCCAGATAACGCTCAAAGGTCCCCGGCTTGCTATCAATCCCGCCGGTGCCGGTCAAGCCTTCAATGGCCATTTGATTCCATCCACCCAACAGGATTAATTCCGAATGCCCCTGAAACTTATTTCCCAAGATCAGCCGCATATAAGCGCCGCGAACAAAGGGATTGCTGATGGTATAATCCGTAAAAACAGGATAAAAATCACCAAGTGTCAGGTCGAGTATCGGGCTGAAAAAATCGGTCCGAAAACGGTTGACCGGTTGACGCCCCGGTGTTTCCTCAGATGTAACATAGGCTGAGCCGATCACGCCATAATTCTCGCTCTGCCCGGAAAAATTAACCCGCAACCGGTTAAGCCACCCTTCCGGTTGCGCCAAATAATTTTTATCCGTCGGTTCCGTACTCAAGGAAGCATGCTGGCTCTCAAGATCAATATTTCCTTTGAATACAAACTCCCCTTCTTTCAGCTTCTCAATATCCGCCTTCCAGGCTGCCCCCTCTTTTTTAGGATCAATGGTAAAAGACCAGGTCGGCGAGACGCTCTCCATGCCCTCGGCATTACGCACCGTGACTTTGAGGCCGTGCAGCCCGGATGCAAGCGGCGTGTCCGATACATAGGTAAGCATCGTATCGGATTGTTTTACCTGGACAGTAATATCTTTCTCATCTAAGATAACTTTTAGCGACGCCAGATCAGTCCGGCTCTTGCCGGAATCAATCCGGATAACAATCATATTTTCACTGGGCGGGATCGTACTGCCGTCTTCCGGCATCAGCAGTCTCAATTTCGGCGCCAAGGTCGCGTCACGCACCACAATCCGATGGGGTGCCGCAGCAGCATTCAGAGGCGGCGAGGTGGTTGTCTCATTGACCTGGTTCTTTGCCTGGATATAATACTCCACACCCGGCGCCAGCATCATACGCGCGGGAATTGTCCCCGTAAATGTAACCCCGGCTGAAACCATCCTATCCGAGCGGTATCCCAAGGTCCCGGCAGTCCGGTAAAAAAGCTGGACCTCGGTTATTTTCGATGCCGAATCAGTGAGTGTAACCTGCAACACAACCGATTTATTTTCGTCCCCCTGCATTACCGGTTGATGGACCAGCACAGGTGCCGCTACAACCGCCTGCGCACTCAATAAAATCACAACTCCTGCGATAAAGCCTCGCAACTGTTTTATGGTTTTCATTTCACATCCTATTATTTTTTATCGTATTTAATGTTTAGTTTCTGTTCTTTGCCGTCTTTGTCGCGAATCGTGGTCTTGAGTGTCTTGGTTCTGGGAATATTCACCACTGAGTCAAACCAGTTATCCAGCTTTTCCAGATCAACCTTCGTCGGTTTCGAAGGTGCCTTACCTTTTTTTGCCGAGCTGCGCTGACCAACCCCAACCAGGACATTCCCCTGAGGATTGCGCAATCCCACACTCCCATCCCAGACAATCAACTCTGTAATAATTTGTTTTACCAAGATTTCCAGCATGGTTCCCTTGATGGCAGCAACTGCCGAGGGTGTCTCGATCTCAAGATTGCTCTCCTGTTTTTTCACCTTGGCCCAAAGATGTCCGAATAGCAGTTTTATCCGGTTTTTCTTGCTCTTTTTCACTGAAATTTCCAGTTGCATGGTACTGTTCTCATTGAGTTTGATCATACTGCCGTCATGCAGCAGCAGGGCCGCCCGAGCCAGCTCGCCGGTCTCTATTTTATCCCCCTCATAAAGGTGCATCTGTTTGTAGGCTTTCTCATTTTTGCCATCCGCAAAACGGGTTACTTTCACCAAACCAATTTTGACCACCAGGGTGGCCACGGTTTCCTTGCCATCGGTCTTGATTTGTACCTGCGTGGTTGCAGAAAGCACCGGCAGGGTGAAAAGCATCATGATCATTGTGGTTCCGATTATTGCTTTGAGTAATTTTCGCATCAGTTTATCCCTCCCCTATTCCAATTCAAACGCGGTTACTTTGGCACTGCCATCACGAACCTGGCGCAGAAGATCCGCCAAATCCTTGCTGGTGCTTTCCAAAGCTACCGGTCGATAGTCTGTGAGATTGTTAAAAACCGCTTTATTGGGAAGTCCGATGCGCATCGCTGCATCCGCCTCCACCGGTGAGACCGAGGTGTTTGCTCTGGCTGTACTGTTGACTTTGAACCAGGCAATACTCGAACGGCCGGCAATCCCGCCGATCTGTTTGCCAAAGGCATCATAGCCGATAACCAGCCAGTAATATTTTTTGCCGTTTTTCAATGAGCGTCCGGCTGAAGAATAGAGCACCTGGTTGCTTTTGAGCTTACCGCTCCGCCAATAGGTGTTGACTCTCGGGTCCTTATTGGGACCGACCAAGATTTCATAGTCCACCGCGTTTTTCACCGGTGTCCAGACAAAAAGCGGAAGCATGGTATTGATTTCCACATTCTTCGGTACAATCGGTATGGGCGGCATATTCAATGCCGAAGGCGGTGTGAACAAAGCATACTGAATGGAATAAGGCGGCCCGGCCGGATTCAATGGAATCAGCACGAGCCTGAAATTATTGCTCATCACGCCGCTGTTTCCCTGAAGCGCACTGACCACCGTATTGGAGGTTAAATAGCCGGTATTAAATGTTATCGCAGATGAACTGGTCTGAATCTGAGTGGCATTGAAACGATTGCCGCCCACCACCAACGGCGTGGTCGTACGAAAATCCACACTGGCAATCCGGGTGCCGCCATCCCGAACCTCAAACCGAAATTCAAAACTATCAGCTGCCTGGTCGGAGTTTACCATCATTTGAAAAATCCTGGAATTAATCATGGGAATCGTATTGCTCCCTGCCTGATGAGCATTGTAAATTTCCATCAAGATACTGGTCGAGACTGAGACATTGGTAATCGTGGTCGCCGCCTTTGCACCAGAGACCGCCACCAGCAAAAATAGACCAAAAACAATACTGCTTCGAATAAAGTGTTTCATTGCCGCCCTCCTCATCAAATTAGCTTTTTCCTCAAGAAAAAAGCATACTGCTGAAAATGTTTCTATAAATTTAGCGTTATTTTCAGAGACGAATAGGATTATTTGAGAAAAAAAAGGATATAACGCTGTGTCTAAAAAACTCCCAACCCCCTTGCCAAGGTTTGTGATAATTCAAGTCTAGTATAGCCCTTAAATTTTGTCAATTATTCTGTAGGGAATGGTCGCGACCGTTCCCTACAACTTCTACATGTGATTTTATGCTTTCAATCCCAGGACCTCGTACACCGAGAATGCCGCAGCCTTACCCTTCACTGTCACCCCTTGGTGCTCTTTAACTTCCGCAATATCTTTCACCGCCGCATAGGTTGATTCAGAAATCAGTAAAAAAGCCCCAAAATCCTTGGTCTTACTCTCCAATCGGGCCGCCACATTGACAGTATCGCCAATCACCGTATACCCCATGGCTTGCTGCGACCCTATATTACCTACAATGGCTTCCCCGGTATTGAGACCCACACCGATATTAAAGCTCCGTTTTCCTTCTGACTTCCACTTTTCCTGTAATCCAGCCAATGCTTCACGCATATCCAGCGCTGCCCTCAGCGCCCGCCTGGCATCATCCGCATGTGCCACAGGTGCCCCAAAAATGGCCATGACTGCATCTCCAATAAACTTGTCCACTGTTCCGTCATGCTTGAAAATGATATCCGTCCAGGTCTGGAAATATTCATTGAGCAACTCCACCACCTCTTCAGCTGAAAGTTGCTCTGACATGGTGGTGAATCCGCGCACATCAGCAAATAAAACCGTCACCAGTTGGCGCGTACCGCCCAGTTTCAACTCAGCATTGGGGTCGCGAACCAATTGGTCCACAACCTTGGGAGAAACATAGCGGGAAAACATGCCCTTGATAAACCGGCTCTGCCGCTCTTCGACAACCAGCAGGTAAACCAAAGCACCAAAATAGGTACCCACATTGACCATAAACATCGGAATCAGCATGGGAACAATGAAACGGAACTGAGTGAACACCCAGGAAGCAGCCATTCCGTACATAAAAACCGCCCCCAGCAATACAACGAAGCCCTTGATCGGTTTCATGCGGACGCAAATCAGGGACAACACCAATGCCATTAAATAATACAGAATAGTTGCCGCCCAACCGGGAATCACAGAAAAATAGTCCTCTTCCATAATGGTATTGAGTGCATTGGCATGAATTTCCACACCCGGCGTAGATGAGATTACACCCTTTTGATTTTCTTCCACATAATGAAAAAACGGAGTGGCATGATCATCCTGAGCTTCTGTAAACAAAGGACCAATCAAAATGATTTTATCCTTAAAAACCCCGGCATCCATAAGACCCTGAAAAATATCATCATCAACAATATTATCAAACGAGATGGTACGGAAGTGTCCGCGCGCGCCCCTGAAATTGATCCGCATATTGGCATTGCGCTCCACGTTAATTTTCATGGGACCGTAATTAAGAATCCTTTTCGTCAACGTCACCATCGGCTTTTTTATTTTATAGTATCGGGATAATATTTTAAGCGTGAATGACTGGTATAATTTCCCCTGATGTTTCCTGACCAGCGCCGCATGCCGGACAATCCCATCTTTATCCGCCCAGTAATTGACATACCCGACATGGGTCTTGCCCGGATCAATATTCGGGATCGGCGCAACATACGACGTTTCCAGACCTGCAGTGGTTTTTTTTGCATAAAATTTACTTCCCAGCACAATCCAGGCACGGGAACGGACAATCGCATCCCCAAGAATTTT
This sequence comes from bacterium, assembly GCA_021108215.1. Taxonomy (NCBI): domain Bacteria; species bacterium. The sequence continues at coordinate 11,316 of JAIORK010000050.1, forward strand.
ATCCTGCTTGCGTTTTTCTTCATCACTGGGTTCGGAAAAAATTAAGTCAAAGGCCACCACCCTCGCACCGGCTTTGGATAAATTATCAATCGCTTTGGCGTAAATAGAACGCGGCCAGGGCCAACGCACTTTCAAGGAGCTCAGCGTCTGATCATCAATCGCCACAATCACAATTTTATCTTCCGGCCCCGGAGCAACCGTATCCATCATCTTGTATCTAAAATCGAGCATCTTGTTTTCATAGACTTCCGCAAAATCCAAATAATCCAATACGGAAAATAATGTTGCCACCAAAAGCGCAATAAAAACAGCCATCTTGGTCTTGCTGACCTTTGCCAGATACTCTCGAATATTCAGCATGCTTCCCCCCTGGAAACGTGATATTCCTGCCCGTCAAATCCTGTAATACAGCCTGCGGCCAAAAGGCCAGCCTGTCCCGGCAGCTTCATCTGGGCGCGGTCATAGGTCTCGGTCGTGCCCACCCAAACTCCGGGTTCTTTTTCCTGTTCCAGCAAAACCTTGACCGCAGATCCGATACGGCCGGTGCAATAGTCCGCATGTAGTTGTTTCCCGATTTCGCGCAGTTCCCCGGCCCGGTCGGTAATCTCACGCTGCAAAATTTTATCCGGCAAAGCCGCAGCGCTGGTCCCCGGGCGGGCGGAAAACGGAAAAACATGTAATCTTACCATGTTACATTGTTTTATCAACTCACAAGTATTCTCAAACGCTTCCCGGCTCTCACCGGGAAAACCCACAATCACATCCCCGGTGAAAACATAGTCAGGCCGGGAACAACGCAGAGTTTCTATACAATGATGAAAATATTCCGCCGTATACGTTCTTCCCATGGCTTGCAAAATAACATTGTCCCCGCTTTGCAATGGCAGGTGGAGATGCGGGCAGAGTTTTTCATCTGCATTGATTAGAACGTGGATCAAGTCGTCATTAAGGTGCTGGGGTTCAATCGAAGAGAGCCGGATTCTGAAATCACCCGGCACTGCCAATAATTCAGGAATCAAGTGTGCCAGTCCAGGCTGCCAGCAACCGATATTCACGCCTGTAATGACGATTTCCTGAAATCCTTTCTCTACCAACCGGCGCATCTCCGTCAGAATATCCGCCAGCGGCCGGGAAATGGGTTTGCCCCGCGCCAGCCGGACACGGCAAAAAGTACAAATCCCATCACAGCCATCTTCTATTTTAATCATGGCCCGGGACTTATTCTGATGAATTTCATCAGATGCTTGCATGAAAAAACCCTTATCAGCACCCTTGGACTCGCAAACAACTGCCGACTGATGAAGCGCCGCCTCAATCAGCTCACCGGCTTGATCGCGCTTGGCCTGGTCAATGACTGCAATCACGCCCGGCAAAGCGCGTAGTGTCTCCTTTTCCATTTCCGCCAAACAACCACTGACCGCCACCAGCGTCTGAGGATTTTCTTTTTGCGCCTGCAGGATAAATCGGCGGGAATCACGGTCCGCCCGCTGCGTCACCGTGCAGGTATGGACCAATACCAAATCAGGTGGTTGCCCGTCTTTACCGGGCTGCCAACCGCGGGCCTCCAGCTGGGCTGCCAGCATCGCGGCCTCAACCTGATTGACCTTACAGCCCACAACTTTGACGCTGAATGTATGCTTTTTATTCCGGATCATGCCACCATTATGCAAGAAAACCGTTATTGTTCAAATAAAAATAAGAATAAAAATCCATCCACGAATTTACACGAATAGTCACGAATCCAAATCAAATGGGGTATAGCAAAAATCAAAAATACTACGGGACGTATTTACTACGGGACGTATTTGAATTAAGGAATTAAGAACCATCCACCCTATTTCCCTATTTCAAATACGTCCCCTTATACGTCCCTTATATAGTCGTAGGGAACGGTCGCGACCGTTCCCTACTGTAGTTCATTGTCTCGTCTGATTCGCGGATAGAGCAAAATTATTTAACCCTACCGTGATACTTTCAGTCTGAACCCCAGGGAATGCAGGATGGTGATGATGTTCATGAGTCCGGGATTGCCTTTACCGGATGTCATTTTGTACAAACTAACCCGGTTGATGTCTGTCTTTTTAGCAATTTTTGACATGCCGCCTTGGGCTTCGGCTACATTGCGTATAGCCATAAGAAAAGCATTTTTTTCTCCAGCTTCCATCGCGGCATTAAGGTAAGCGATTGCCTCACGTGTATCTTTCAGGTCATGAATAAGGTCTTTCTGGTAGCTTCTGGACGCTTTCATAATTTTATTCTCCTTAAATAATCCTGCCAATATTGCTTTGCTTTTCGGATATCCTGTTTTTGGGTATTTTTTATACCACCGTATAACAAAAGAACTATTTTGCGCCCTTGTTCTCCATAGTATATCCGATATCCAGGTCCATAATGAATCCGCAGTTCCTGAATACCCTCTCCAAGAAAACGGTGATCGCCTGAATTTCCCAATCGTAAACGGTCCAATCGTGCCCGGACTTGTGCGCGTACTTTTTCATCATGCAACGAGAGCAACCATTTACGAAACGGACACTTCCCTTCACTTGTTTCAAATTGGAGAATAACCCGAATACTCAATCCGCCACCCCTTAAGTGTAGCCCGTAGTTAACACTTTGTCAATGCCCGGCATACAAGGTGAGACTGATTTTTTTATGTTTTCTTGCATATTATTTTTTTTTTATTTTCATACAAGTGGAAAAAGAGTAATTCCAGGCATGGTTTCGTACAATCAGGGAATCAAAGAAACAGCGTTTGGTTTCATCCTGTTATTTTGCTTTTCCTTGCGCTCTCCGCGCCTTGGCGCGAGGATGATTTTAATTTTACCCTAATATTTTTTATCTGCCGGTCCTACGAATCAAATATTTTAATATCAGAGAGTAGGGTGGAAGATGTAATTATTTATACTAATTGGTGTATGTGTTTACGCAGAATATTCAATAGGGGCGACCGAATGGTCGCCCCTATAATTAATCTCACAAGTCAACTTAAGACAAATTTAAAATTCAAACTCTACTTCTGACAACCGTTTTTTAATTTCATCAATGACTTTTTTCTCATCCTCCGGTGTGGATGCATCAAAGGTGGCTGAAAACCGGACAAATGCACCGGCATCATCCCAGGGCACGGTTGAGATCAGTTTTTCACGTATCATAAATTGAGAAAACGCCTCTGCACTCGCAAATGACTCGCCGCCTTTAATTCCCTTGGGAATCGGCATATATAAGTAGAAGGTTCCTTTCGGCTTTTCTGCCTTGAAGCCGACTGATTGCAAGGCTTCTGCCAACAGTCCTAAACGGCGGGAATACTTCTCTTTTGTTTTCTCTGTAATCTCCGGATGTTCCAGACAGTGAATACCAGCATATTGAATCGCCAAAAATTGCCCGGAATCATTGTTGTCTTTGACAGTTGCAAAAGCTTTCACAATTTTTTCGTTGCCGCATACAAACGCCAACCGCCAACCGGTCATATTGTAGGCTTTGGATAGCGACTGAATGGCCACACCAACTTCTTTGGCACCGGAAACTGACAAAAAAGATAATGGCTTGACATCATCATAAACGAGTGCAGCATACGCTTCATCCGAGATAACGACCACACTGTTTTCTTTGGCAAACTTGATCACTTTTTCATAAAACGCAACAGTTGCCGCCCCACCGGTTGGATTATTGGGATAATTGATATAAAACAGCTTGGCTTTTTGTTTCTGCTCTTTTGTCAGCGAATCCAAATCAGGCAAAAAATCATTTTCTTTGGTTAATGGCAAATTCACCACTTCACCGCCCAAACCTTTTGCCTGCGACCCAAGCACCGGGTATCCCGGCACGGTCATGATGGTAATGTCACCTGGATTGATAAAAGCGGACGGCATCAAGGCCAACGCCGGTTTGGAGCCAATGGCATGAACCACTTCGTTTACCGGGTCCAAATCCTCCACGCCAAAAACAGTCTTCATATATTTAGCAGCAGCATCTTTAAAATCCTGACAACCATTATCAGCATAACCGCGATTCCCGGGTTTCTTAGCATTTTCAAACAACGCGTCAACCACTTCCGGTTCAGCCATCCAATCCGGCTCACCCACACCCATATCAATCAATGCCACACCCGGATTCGCTTCCATGACAGCTTTTTTAGCACGTTTGATTTTTTCGAATTTATAGATAACCGTCGATTTCCCAAACTGATTCCCACCGAGTCTTTCCGCGATCAATCCTTGAATATAAGTTTCCGACATATTTTCACTCCCTTAGAAATAAACTTCAGCACCCTTCCGCGACAATAACAGGACTCCCTTGATTTCCAAAAAAATCACTGTTTTTTAGTAAGCTAAAATACAAGGAATTGCTCATCTCAGCAACCATTTTTTCTCGTCAATTCGGTATAAAGTCTTTATTTTTTCTGCCGATGCTTGTCCTATCATTTATTATCGGAGGACAATGTGAAAAAAATCCATTTTGTATATCGCATCCCAATTTGTCTTTTCAGCTTCTTTTTACTTTCTGTCACCCTTGGTCACGCCGCCACCTATACTGTCACTAACACCAATGATAGCGGCGGCGGTTCATTCAGACAGGCTGTGCTGGATGCCAACGCTAATGGAGGCCCGGATGTTATTACCTTTACCGGCGGCTTGGGAACCATTACGGTTTCTTCCTATATTCCTGTCAATGATACGGTATTAATGAACGGCAATGGTACCCAGGTTGTTTCCGGCGGCACAACAACCAATTTGGTTTATTTTGCAGCGGGTAGTGACGGCAGTACGATTACCGGGATGGCGTTTATTCAATCTTTGGGTTACGGTCTCGGGATTTATTCTAGTTGTAATAAAGTCTACAACTGCCGGTTTGGAACAGACTGGAGCGATACTCCCGGCTTAGGTAATAACTTTGGTCTATCTGTTAGTGGCAGTCATTACAATGATATTGGCGGAACAACAGGTGGTGAAAAAAACGTCATGTCCGGTAATAACAATACCGGCTTAGGTGTAAATAATGCTATTGGTACTCGTATCCGCGGTAACCATATTGGAACGAACAGCGCCGGAACAGCCGCTCTGGCCAATCCAACCGGACTCCAGTTATACGGCAACACGATGATGACTATGGTTGGCGGCAACCGTTCTTCCGGTGAAGGTAATTTGATTGCCGGCAACAGCAGTTATGGAGTTTATTTTAATAATACTGAAGTATTTGGGAATACTCTTGTTGGAAATACCATTGGTGTTCAATTAACTCAGGATGCCGAGATTCCTAATCAGGTAGGTATGATGCTATACAAATCATCAGGAAATCACATTGGTCTTCCAACCTCAGGCTATGAAAACATTATTGCCGGAAGCAATTCCTATGGCCTCTGGCTTTGGGTCGGCAGCACTTCTACAGATCCGCATCCAGCTTGGAATCGTATCCAGAACAACTATATTGGTATCTGCCCTGATACCGGTAATGTCTATCCTAATGTTAATGGTATCTTTCTAAATTATGCCGACAGCAATTTAATTGGTGGTGATTATGCCGCCGGTGAAGGCAATGTGATTTCCGGTAATACCTATCACGGTATTTATATGCTGCAAGGCATGGGCAATACTATTTGCGGTAATTTTATTGGCACTAATTTATCAGGCGCTGCTGAAGCTCATAATTCCGGTTGCGGCATTCGTATTGCTGCCGGCCATGGTAATTTAATCGGCGGTCAGAATATCGGAGGAGCTTTCCGTTATGGCAATCTCATCTCCGGTAATTATCAACATGGTATTTCTTTTGAACGGGAAATTGTCGGTGAGCAACAGCGGGAGAATAAAATTTACGGCAACTGGATTGGCTTAAATCTAACCGGCACCGCTACGATTCCCAATTCGCAAAGTGGTATCAATTTTTATATTAATGCCGGTGATAATTATATCGGTACCTCGAATAGTGATTACCGCAATGTTATCTCCGGTAATGGCTGGTACGGCTTTCGCTCGCACTATGGTTTTAATAATAAGGTTTATGGCAACTATATCGGAACCGACATTAATGGAACTGCTTTTCTTCCCAATAGCAATGACGCCCTTTACTGGACGCACAGTTACCGTAACCGTATCGGCGGCACCTCTGCCGGCGAAGGAAATATTATTTGCGGTTCCAGCACCAACGGCATTTATTTATCCGATAGTTTTGAAAATACAATTATTGCCAATTATATCGGCACCTTGGCAAACACAACTGTTACCACTCCAAATCTGACCAATGGTATTTATCTGACTGATTGGAGTCATACCAACTGGATCGGCCTGAAAGCATCCAATTTGGGCAATATGGTTGCCGGACCGGATAATGGTATTCAAATTGCCCATGACAATGCTGATAGTGTTATGCTCAGCACCAATACAATTTGTGCCTTCAGCACAGCGGGTATTACCTTGGCCGCCGGCGCCAATAACAACCAGTCGGTTCCTGCCATCACTTCTCACGATGACGATTGGCTCTACGGCACCTGTGTCAGTGGTGATGATGTGATTGAAGTATTTGTCGCCGGCCGGGGCGAAGGCAGTTCCGGCGGCAGTTTAACTTTTGTCGGACGAACCACTGCCATCATCGAAACCTCATGGGGACTTAATGCCCCCGGTCGCTTTAGCACCAGTGGCGATATGTTTACCGCCATTGCAACCAATGGTATGAACAGTTCCGCCTTTGCCGCAAACTATATGATCCCCTATCCATCAACACCAACCTTTACCGTAACCACCACTCCCAGTATGACACCAACACCTACCATCACATCCACCATCACCCGGACTGCCACACCTTCCACCACCATAACGTATACAAGCACCCCAAGCGCAACACCGACGACTACAATAACCAGCACCGCCAGCATGACACCGACTGCGACCATAACATCTACAACAACGCCAACCGCCACCGTCACACCAACCAGTACCATCACAATCACCAACACGCCGGGTGACACTCCGACGTTCACTGCCACACCAACAATCACGCCAAGCGCCACACCAAGCACAACAGCAACACCAACCCTGACCATAACCCTTACAGCAACTCCGGGTGACACCAGTACCTATACTGCCACCCCGAGCATAACAGTGACCGTCACGCCAACTGCCACCGCATCCATTACCCGAACCGGTTCCCCCACGCCTACGATCACACCGACGTCTACGGCATCACCTTTTGTGACCGCCACCCCCACTGCGTCCATTACCCTGACCGCCGTTGTGACCAATACATTTACCACCTCACCGGTTATCAACCCGCCACAAACAAATAAAACAATCCCGGCTTTCCCCAACCCTGCAAAAGACACCGTGTTTTTTAGTGTGCCTGAGTTCACGTCCGGGCAATTAAAAATTATTGTTTATAATGTTAACAGCGAGCGGGTTTTCGAATTGTCCAGCACCAGCCCCACTGAAATCCTTTCGTGGGATTGCCGCGAAGCCGGTGTTGGTATTTACATTGGTCTTATCACGATTGATAATAAAAAAATACGATCATTTAAAATCGCTGTATTAAAATAAATTTCCCCAGGGCGGAAATTCTTCAGCATGGGATTTCCGCCCTGGCATATCACGCTTCAAACCACCCAAAATTCATTACAAAACACTGTCATCTGCGGATATCCTTCACATTAAAAGCATCCCGAATGATTCCCTTGCCTTTTCCACAGGGAACCTCTATACTTTTTTTTATTTCATCAAGGAGACTCAACATGATTCAACCGATCACGCCCGAAGAACTGCAAAGCATCAACAAATACCGGCGTTCCAGTGCAAGTGCTTTTTTAACCATCATGTTCACATCCATTAAAAATTTCAGTCAAATCCGAAAACTTCAAGGAATTGAGTATATCAAGACCATCCTCGCTCTCCATGATACTCTCCTGGAAGATTCAATTGAAAAAGATGGCGCCGGTATGGTGGCCAAACGCATTGATGACTCCTATGTCGGTGTCTTTGCTTCTCCGGCGATTGCGATTGATCGGGCCATGCAAATTCAGGCAAGTCTCAAAAAAATCAATGACGCGCATCCGGAGCTTGAAAATATCGAGATCATGATTGGTCTGGAGACCGGGCAAGTCACGGTTGGTGATGAAATCAATGTCGAAATTTTCAACTACCACCTTAAACGGTCCTATGCACTCCAAAACCTGGCTGACGGCAAACAAATTTTTCTTGGTTTTTCACCGGAAGATTGGTTTTTCGCACAGCAAAACAAGCAATTTGCCTGGAAAAGTCATGGGAAATATCACACCTCGGACCACACCTTGTTGATGGAAATTTATGAAGTGGCTGACAAAGAAATTTGCAAAATAACACCCCCGAACAAAGGTAAGAAACTAAAAACCTTTCCCTGGATGGCCGCAGGCATCGGACTGCTGCTGCTGGCAATGCTGGCAGGCGGTTTTTTCTGGGTAGCCAACAAAACCGCTGTTTGGTTTGTCCATATGCCGGACACCAAAATATTTATTGACCAAAAAGACCAAATTATTCTGGACGGCACTTTGCAAAATACCGCCCGAAAATGCCTGCGTCCCATCACTCCGGGCAGGCATATCCTGCATTACGATATTCACTACCAGGTCAAATATTACGCTGAAATCGATATTGCCAAGGGAAAAAATTACATTGACCCGAAATTCAGTGAGACCCGGCTGCCTGATCTTTCCCGGCGTCTGGATTTAAATGCCGATAATGACTATACGAATACAGTCACAGCGACCAAGCGTTTTCAATACATCACCTATACCAAGTCAAGTGAGAAAAAATCACATCAGGTCATTATCGAATTAACCATCAAAGGGCACAAAGCCACAGAGAAGCCCGACCCGATCATCTTCGAGTTCCTCTCCTCAGTCACGCTGGACGGCAAGGTCGTTCACGAGGCAACTCGGAGCATTCCCAGTTCTGCGAGCGAAAAAGAACCTATGCGGGTCAATATTCCAATTTATAATGATGAAGAACATTATTATTTTCTTAGCTATGGAATTAACCATCCATCAGCAGAGCTGACAATCGGCGCTGCTTATATTGAATACATGAAACCTGCCAAAGAATAATCTCATAGGACAAATTACGTTTGCCGTCAATAAAACATACCAATAAAAAAGTCCCGGGCAAATGACCCGGGACTTTTTAGTATGTAATGTTAAATAGCCGGTTTACAGGCGGCGGCGAACAGTCACCGTACGGCGACTCCCCAGTGTTTTGGGTTTGAATGTCTCCGGCGGCTGACATTCTTTGGGCAGGGGTTCATCATAGGGAAAACCAGACAAAACCTTTCTTTCCAGCGGTCTGCCCAACAATTTTTCCACATCCCGGATAATATCATTGTCCTCCCATGTGACCATGGTGAGTGCATCGCCATTGCGTGCCGCCCGGCCGGTGCGGCCGATGCGATGAATATAGGATGTGGCAGTATCCGGCATATCGTAATTAATGACATGCGAAATGCTCTCGATATCCAATCCCCGGGCCGCAATATCCGTGGCCACCAAAATAGGAATATGACCTTTCCGGAAGTTCTTTAAGATTTGCATGCGCTGCCCCTGAGTACGGTTGGCATGCAGGGCATCCGATGTAAAACCGGCCCGTTTGAGTTTGCGCGCCACCCCGTCGGCCCGGTGTTTGGTCCGGGTAAAAATAAGTACTGATTGTGTCTTCATGTTTTTCAGAACACGCACCAACAAATCAGACTTCATCATTCGGGAGATGGGATACAGCGTATGGGTAACTGTTTCCGCCGGCGCCTCAATACTCACTGCCAAGCGTTTGGGGTTGCGCATATTGTTGGCAATTAAATTTTCCAGCACTCTGGTAAATGTTGCCGAGAAAAGTGCGGTTTGACGTTTATTGGGAACGCAGCGCAGCAGCTTGCGAATCGGGGGCAAAAACCCCATGTCCAGCATGCGGTCCGCCTCGTCGAGTACCACCCATTCAATATGTTTCAAATCCACTGTTTTTCGCTCCACATGATCCAGCAAACGCCCCGGACATGCGACGAGAATATCCACACCTTTTCTCAAGCCATCGAGCTGATTTTGCATGCTCATCCCGCCATAGATCGTTATCGACCGGATCCCGGTGTGTTTTCCCAAAACACGAATGACTTCATGAATCTGTTCCGCCAGCTCGCGGGTGGGTGTAATCACCAGGGCGCGTGCCTGCTTTTTACTCTCGCTTTGTAATAGTTTTTGCAGAATTGGGAGTACAAAGGCTGCGGTCTTTCCAGTGCCGGTCTGGGCGGTCGCGATCACATCGCGCCCTTCCATCAGCGGTGGAATCGCCAGAGATTGGATGGGCGTAGGGGTTTTATACCCTGCGGATTTCAGCCCTTTCCACAGTGTTTCGTGCAATTGCATACTTTCAAAATTCATTTTGTTTCCTTTTTTGTCTGCCGACCAACGATAGAATTGATATCCATTTCGATTAATTTTCAGTCGGCAGGATCCTGGTAAACATGGATCTTGAAAACAAGATGAAAGCGGATTCGTTGATGATTGCGAGGGTTTTCCTAAGACTGTTTCCAAAGGGAAAAAGGCGGGAAGAACAAAGCAAATCATTTATGTCTGGAAAGTATACACTATCGCGGCCAAAATAGCGAGCACTATCTTCAGTTATTTCATTAATTTTCAACCCTCCCCGGACATGCTCCGGGCAACCGTGAGCAAAGGGAAACAGCCCAAAAAAACACCCTTTATTTTTTAAGCCTGAGTAAGTTGGTTTTGATCCAGCCCCAGTTTAAAATAATGTGGAACAAAAACAACAAATCCAAAATTATGGCATTGTTCATATGCACCGAATGCGCCCATCCCGCATCAAACTTTTTCATGGCAATCCCGGTCACAATCTGCAAAAGCATGGCAACCAGCAACAATGGATTAACCACCAACAACAGCTTCATTTTCATACAGTTCCTCCCGGATAATCATTTATTTATTATTCCGTTTTTTCGCTGCTCCTCTTCCCGCACGGTCTGACAAGCCCGGGCAATGGCAGCACCCCAAAAAATAGTCAAGGAAGAATAATAAACCCACAGCAAAAGCGCCACCAATGACCGCGAGGACCCATAAAAAACGACCATGGGATTGAAGACCCAATATTTTTCCAAACCATATTTTCCAATCTCAAATAAACAGGCTGCCCCCAGGGCACCCATAACCGCATCCTGCCACCGCACCTCGGTATCCGGCGCCCATTTGTACAGCAAAACAAACATGAGCACGGCAACAAAAAACGTAGTCGCAGCCTCAATCAATTTCCACTTAATCATAATGGACTGGGTCAGCAATGCAAAGAGTGTGCTCACAAAAAATGAAGTGACCAGAACGGTTGAAACGACCAGCATCATGCCCAATGGCACTGTCTGTTTTTTTAAAAATGCCGGCCACTTCCGCTGTTTGCGCGGCGCAACCTGCCAAATCTTATTGAGCACATCATGAATATGGGCAAACACGATGATTGCCGCAAAAAAAGCAATCAGCAATCCAAAAAAAGTGGAAACCGGACCCTGAAAAATCCCCAGGGTGGTGCGCGTGGTCAGCGAATTAAAGATATCCCGGGCCTGAACAGTCATCATCGAATTTGCCTGGTGAAGAATCACATCCCGCGGTCCCCGCCCCGCAACATCTGCCAGCCATTGCATAAAAAAGGCGAATGGCGCCAGTGCCATCAATGAAAAAAAAGCCAGCCCGGCAGCATCAATGAATAATCGTTTTTTAAAAAGTGTGCTCAAAGAGCTGCGCACAATTTTCAGCCATAGAAGCATCGAACCGTCCTTGGGATAACCTGATTTTTAAATACGCTTATCCTACTTGCAATAAGTCTTAGTTTTTCCCCCGAGGTGTCTTCCCGCTCGCCATCATAATACCCAATGGCCGCAGCACCGGAATATGTTCACAGATGATTTTCAAAGCCACCGCAAAAATTACAGATAAAAATGCTCCCAGGATACCCCACAACCAGCCGCACAAAAGTAAAAAAATCAAAATTACAATCGGACTTAAATCCAGCTGGTCCCCCATAACCTTCGGACTGATCACATTCCCGATCACTTGATTAATGACCAAAATAACCAGCACGATAATAATCGCCGGCCAAACATTGGGATAAAATTGGATCAATGCCAGCAAAACCGGTGGCAAGGCCGCAATAATCGAACCAATGGTGGGAATAAAATTAAGGAAAAATGCGAGCATGCCCCAGGTAAAAGCAAACTTCAACCCCAAAAGCGCACACAAGAGCCAAACCAAAAAACCGGTTATCATGCTCAACAAGGTCTGCATCAGGATATACTTGGATATTTTATTCGTAACAGACGCTGTAATCCGACTAACCTGTTCCGCCACATCCCGGGTAAACGCACGCTTCAGATTGTGCTGGGTATAGGGCCGGGCCACCAAAATAAATGCCAAAATAATAATGACGAATATCAAATTGGAAAGAAAGGTGGTCAGACTGCCCAATAATTTACCCAGCATCGCCATGAGAGATTCAAACGCCTGGGTCAGCCATTTGCTCATCTGGGCGTCAATATTATCATTAAGCTGTACTGGAACATGCCGGAGAATATCCTGAAGAATGGCGGAAAACTTTCCCTGCAAGGCGGGCATCTGATTGATGAATCCGGCTGCATTGACGGAAAGCAATACCGCAAACCAGTACATCGCAACCATCAACAAAACCAGTACCACCGCAATGGAAAGACTGCGGGGAATTTTTTTACTGACAAACCAGCCAATGGGCGGTTCAAGCATCAAGGATAAAAACCAGGCAACCAGCGGCGGCATAATAACCGCATACCCGACTTTGAATACCGCCAGCAAGAGAACCACCGCAATAAAAACCAGGCACAGCGTGCTGATATTGCCCGGCGAGGCAAAAAGATTAAACTTAACCGGTTTCTCCGAACGTGTCGTCATCCCATCCCCCATACCGAAGTATATTTTTAATCACTGCCGGCCTAATTCATAAAATATTCTGACCGGCTTTATCGCGTACTGTCTTTCTTAATTTTGACAAAATAATTTTTAAATATCATAACAGATTTCTTTCTTCGGAAAAATTACTTTTCCAGGGATTTCAAAATTCCCTGTATTTTGTCCTGATATTCGTCTGAAGTGACATAATCCATGTCATTGTGCCCGCCATCATACGGCAACAGCATTTTAGGCGGAAGCGCATTTTGATGCAATAACGAGGCGTGCCGGAAAGCAATCATATCATCATAACGCCCATGTATAATCAACTTGGGTGTTTTAATATGCCGGATTTTCCTGACACTGTCATACTTTTGCTGCGTCAACCAGGACATTGGGAGAAAAGGATACATTTCCTTGGACACCTGTTCAACCGAGGCAAATGGACTTTCCAGAACCAGGTAGCCTACCGGATTATGCAGTGCCAGATCCACGATGACAGCGCACCCCAGCGACTTGCCGTAGACAACAATCTGTTGCGGATCAATGTTCCTTTCGTGAATCAGATAATCGTAAGCTGTCTGCACGTCGCGATACAGTCCTTTTTCACTCGGGCGGCCTGTGCTCTTTCCATACCCGCGATAATCAAACATAAGTAAATTAACACGCAGCTCCTTGAAAAACGCGACCCGATGCAGCCTGCCCGACATATTTCCGGCATTGCCGTGACAAAAAAGCACAGCTTGTTTTGATTTGGGGGATTTAATATACCAGGCATGCAGAATTTGTTTATCCGATGTTTTCAGAAAAACATCTTCATACCGCACCTTAATATCCTTCGGTGTTTCCTCAATCTCCTTTTTAGGAAAATAGAGGCCCTTTTGCTCAATCACAATCGCCAGAATTTTGGCAACCATGATGCCGAGGATGATAATCGCGAGAAAAGTAGTCATGTATTATCCTTTTGATAAAAATCCACGGGCTTACCCGGCATCCGGCATGCGCCGGACAAGTACGCCGGGCAGGCTGCCCGTGGTATTTTTGTCGGGAGATGTTCGCCCTGCCCCAAATACGGCAGGATGTCGCACCGATCTGCCGAAATATCAATTCGGTGCTCCACCTTCAATCGACGATATTTTTACTCGCTTCATCGATGGACTTACCCGGCATTCGCCGGGCAAGCTGTCCATCGTGTTCGCGCTAGCACGATAACCAGGGTACGTGCGCTCTCTACTGTTCACTTCGGCTTGGGCGATTTTCCCGTACCCCACAAAGGATCGTTCCCGAATTGCCGGCGGACCATTTCCTCGGGATTTTGCCGGTAAAATTCTTCTTGAGAGAATGCAAACCGGTATGCCCCCGTGTATTCCTGCAATATCCGGTAAGCGGTATTTATTTTCTGCATTTTCTCCGGCTCCTGCGCCCCTGCATCCGGATGATGCTGCTTTACCAATTCCCGGTGCCGGTCCTGAATTTCCGCGCGCGTAGCAGTTTCCCGAAGGCCAAACACTGCCAATGCAGCCTGCAACTCTTTATAGGTCATGGGTCAACAAGTCCAATCTAATAGTGTATTCTGCGGCACCGGCCGCGTCTCAACCGCTTCCTTTATAACATCAAAACAATAACTGGGGAAGCTGACGACCAGCCTTTTTCGTCCCAAATTATGGCGTTCCCCAGACAAGCGTGCGGCATTTAACTCCCTGGCTTTCATTATATTCACTTTTACTTTTTCATCGCCCGAACAGCGATAAAACTGCCTGAACCAAATCCCGGTTCCACTCTTTTGTCCTCGCTCTTGCCGGAAAATAAGGCCTGCCGGTAGACAAAACATGAGAATCCGGCTTGGCTCAAATGAGTTTCCATTTCCCTGACTGAATAAAAGGTAGCTCGGGAATAAAATTTGCTCTGGGATTTTTTTTCGTTATATTTCTTTCCCAGTTCGCTCTCCCGGTCAATAAATCCGATAATCAGGCTTCCTGCCGGTTTAAGTACACGGCCGGCTTCTCCAAACGCTTTATTAATATCATCAAGAAAACAAACCGAGGTCATCATAAGCGCAAAATCAAACTCCGCATCACCAAACGGCAGTGCCTCGGCCGCCGCTTCCCGGATCTCAATTCCCCGCTGCCGGGCCAAAGCCGCCATCCGCGCAGCAGGTTCTACCCCGACCGCAATCCCCAGCCGGGACGCAAATCTCCCAGCCCAGTCCCCTGACGAGGAATCAATTCACTTAAGGCTGCGAGTTCATCCTCATACGCTGTTTTATTTTCATCAAACCAGGCATCATATTTTTCAGCATTTTCATTAAAAACCATTATCTTGTCCATGACGCTCCCTAAAAAAGTTTTTATCTTAGGACCGCTTGGAAACCAGCGTCAGCTTGTCAACTTAGCGTACCGGCCCTTCCCGAAAATCCAGCCGTGACCCTATTTGGCGCAGCGCTTATCCTTCCTGCCATAAAAAAAAAGTATCATATTTTTCATTTGATTGGCATTATACAGGATAAAAAAAATAATTTGAATATAGAATCGAGAAATGAAGTGATACGTCAACTAATTAATTCCGGCCCCTTACAAAAAAGGAACAACTATAAATTTTATTCTTCCGGACTTATTTCTTCAGGCGCTTTTTTTCTTTGTTTGGGAAACAATTGATCAATCACAGAACGCTTTTTAGGTTTTTTACCAAATAAAACATTTAAATTATTCTTGGCCGTGTGATTGTCCGGCCATAGTTCCAAGGCTCTTTTTTGACTCGCGACTGCTTTTTCGAGCTGACCTTGGTGCCTATGGACGATCCCTAAATTAGTATAGCTGACAGACAATCTCCGCTTTACTTCTAATTGGGCCAACTCAATTTCACTTATTCTTTTATGCAACACCCTTTTATTCGTCTGAAAATAGGGTTCGATTTTTGTTTTGATCTCTTCGGCATTGAGTTCGCCATAGGTGTTGAGCCATCTTTCATAAAGTGCATTGCTGGTCAAAGCCGTTTGTTCCGCTTTTATAAGCAGGGGCGACCGCTCGGCCGCCCCTACATTTTTATCATATAAAGCCATTAACAAGTATGTTGCAGTTCGATTGTTATAAACAATGCCCGGTTCATAAGAATCAGCATATCCAAAAGTATTTTTATAAAGCCCCTCAAGTTCATCAAGCACAATAAACGCCAAGGGGTATTTTTTTTCCTCAATGAGCCGGCTGTATTTGGCAAACAAATGCCGGGCTTCTGCAACCCGGGAATCTTCCGCCTGGTTAACGCTTCGGTAATAAAAATAAGCACCCGTACCAACAATGACTGAAATCGTTACTAAAACGATCAACAGTCTTTTCGTCCCTCTAATCATGTACTTTTTCAACTAAGAATTTTTTAATCTCAACCGGAGTGGGTGCCGTAAATGTCGAAACAACAATATTAACTATAATCGCAACCGGTGCACCAATCCACGCAAAATACCAAGCATTCAGCCAGTAAGAAATAAATGCATGCGCAGGCAAGGTTACACCGAATTTCCCGGCCACAAAGTAGGTTAATGAAATTAAAGCGACCGCCATACCGGCACTCAGACCGGCAATCGCTCCGGCTCTATTGGATCGACACCACCAAATCCCCAGCAAGAATAACGGGAATATCGTAGAACCCGCCAAAGAGAATGCCAATGCAACCAATTGTGCAATGAGTGCCAGTTTCATCAATGCGACCACGGCAACCGCCACCGCCATGATGACGGTTCCTAGTCTGGCCATGAGTAATTGTTTTGCCGGAGATGCGTTTGGATTTAATACTTTAAAATAGAGATCATGTGAAAAGGCCGAAGCACCGGCAACCAACAAACCTGAGACAGTGGAAAAAGCAGCTGAAATAGCCCCGGCAGCTAAAAGCCCCACAATAAGCGGATTGATATCCCCCAATTGGGCGGTATAAACAACAATCGCATCTTTGGCCAATTTTCCAACTTCCGGATTTGAAGACAAAATCTTTCCAAAAGCGGAATAAACCGGCGCACTCCAGTACAACAAGCAGATAAAGAACAATCCCCAAACAACCGACCATCTTGCATCCGAAGCTTTTGGCACAACATAAAACCTCTGAATAACATGCGGAAGACCGGCAGTACCGATCATGAGTGAAAAACAGGTGGCAATCCATTGAAAAAATGTTTTACCGGTTGCAGAATCCCAGGGCATGGCATATTCCGGACTTGGCATGATGGCAAAACCATGGCCATACACATTCAGCAAAGACACCTGGTCGACGGTCTTGGGAATGGGAATGCCTTGAACAATATCAGACACAACAGAACCATAACCAATTTGGGGCAGCAGCCAAAAATAATCAAATTTAAATGTCAGCAGGAATAACGGAATCATAAATGAAATAATAATAATAACATATTGAATCTGCATGTTTTTGGTCACACCCAACATACCCGAAATAAGCGTGTAGGCAAGCACAACCGAAGCACCGATAAGTACCGCCCACGCATAATCCACACCAAGGACCCACTTGAACATAAGTCCGATGCCGCCAAATTGTCCGACACAGTATGAAAAAGATATTAAGATGGCAACGACTGCGGAAAAAGCTCTAAGCCCTTTTGAGTAGTATCGGTCACCAATAAAATCAGGCGCTGTGAATCTTCCGTATTTCCTGATTTGACCTGCCATTAAGATGAGTAACAAAACATACCCGCCGGTCCAACCGACAACATAGGATAATCCGTGATATCCAGAACCATACATAATGGCGGCCATCCCAAGAAATGACGCGGCACTCATCCAGTTGCTTGCTATGGCCATTCCGGAACCAACGCGGGATATTTTCCGTCCTGCCGCCCAGTAATCATTGGTGTCTTTTGCTTTGTGAAACAAGCCGACACCAATAAATAAAGCCAACATTGAAATCAAAATAATTGCAGGTCCGATTTTAAAACTCCCTTCCAATGCCGTCACACTCGCCGCATTGGAAAAAGCAGGTATACTCAAAAACAATAGCGTAAGCAAACTTTTCATTATCATTCTCCCCATCACACGTCTTCTATGATTTGATATTTTTTGTGAACGCGATCAATTAAAATGCAGTAGGACAGACACATTAATACAAACAGAATTAATAAAAATTCGGCAGTATACCAATAATGAAAAGGAAATCCTAAGAACCTGGCATCCGTAAGAACAGATTGATTATGGGTTAAATAAAGGCCCATAATTCCAGGCAGCCGGTCTTTCACATCTTGACCCATGGCATCAACTCTGGTTTCAGAAAGTTCTACCATAAGCAGTTTCGCTTCAAGGCTTTCCGCAGTCACACCAAGGTGCTCCGATGCTTGCGCTTTGGTTACATCCGGCGAAAGACTATAAACACTCCAATTCAAAGCGTTTACCAAAACCGCCCGGTCTGCTTTTTTTACTGTTTTCCCTAAAACAGCTAACAATGATCTTGAAAAAGCTTGTGTTTCTGAAGGTGTCGCCGACCCTGCGGCAACAGTCTCCCAAACTTGTTCAAAAGCAATAAGACTTTTTTCTTTCGTCGGTTTTTCAATCACTTTTAATAAAATTTGAAAACCAAATACCGCAACCGCCCAGATCACGACCATCGTGCTTATGATTTTCATATTTGCTTTGGCATGGTCAGTTCTCGGTTTAAAGAAATGGACTTTATAGTCAGTATTTTCCATGTTCACTCCCGCCCCCCATTATGCGTAATAATAAAATCTCACGATCAGATGCTTTAATATACCAAGAGGCGCATGAAAAATCACGCGCCTCCGCACAAAGAGCAACCATATCATTCCTGCCAAAAAGCGTCAATTTCTTTATTCCGCACTATTTCAAAACAATGATTTCGATATCCAATTCCTAATTCCAATTTCACCTAATCACTTCAACAAACTTTATTTACAAAATGATAGTCGAAGCATCCTGTCAAGGATGCCGCTAAAACCTCAAATCATTCTTCACGCAAAGTTCGCAAAAAAAAATGCAGGGCGGTGTTAGGTTATCAGGTGCATGATTCTCAAATATATGCTGAATACCTTACTACCTAACACCGTCCCACATTTCTCGTCACGCCCGGGTGTTTTTGTAATGTAGGGAACGGTTTCAAACCGTTCCCTACAGACCCGTCCCCATATCAAATAAGTGTGTTATCTGAATATTCTAACTCAGGTAGCGAATCACTGCTTAATTCCTTATTTCAAATACGTCCCCTATCACGCCCCCTATCACACGCCTTCGCCCACGTCTCCCGCCCCGCTTAGTGATCGCAACGTATTGGCATTTCCCAATCCGGGCAACAAGCATATTTATTTTCAACTTCAAACTTCGGCCGGCTCTGAAATTGAAATTAATTTCTATAATTTTACCGGTGAGCGGATAGCGATATTAAGACAGCGTTTGGATCAAACCCGGATACTTCCCTGGAATTGTGAGAATATCGCACCGGGAGTTTATATGGCTGTGATTAAGCTAGATGGCCGGATATGGGAGAAGCTTAAAATCAGCATCGTCAGATAAAGGAACTTGGGAGATCGTACGCGTCTCTTTAATATTTTTTAGAAATAAAAAACCCCGCACCTTTCGGTGCAGGGTTTTTTATTTCTGGCGAGGCCGAGTAGACGAGTTTCGCACCTGGGGCCGGACCTGTCCGGCGAATGCCGCATGAAATTGGCGGCTTAGTGTTGTCCCTGCCAAATCTAATGTGTCAGGTAAATACTGTCTCTGTACATTTAATGTACAATTGCAAGCTTAAGTACTTCGAATTTTTTCCCATTTTTATTTATTTTCGCGATATAAAAGCCCGGGGCCAACTCTTGACTATCCAAGATAATTACCTGTCCGTGCCCTGCTAATAACTCCTCAGTTACAGTAATAGTTTTTTCTCCGGACATATTGTAAATCACAATCTCTATACTAGCAGCATTATCCAGATGCATCAAAAATTTAACTTCATCGCTAGCAGGATTGGGATAAGCTAATACTTTTTTCCCGTTCAAATCCAACCCAGCCAAAGCATTGATAGGAGTTGTGGTTAAAGTTATAGTCATTGAGGCCTCAATTATAGTAACTGTAGGACTTGCGGTTGGTGTATTTGTAATGGTTGCTGTAGGTGTAGCTGTCAAAGTAGGCGTATATGTTTGAGTTGCAGTATTAGTATTAGTATTAGTAACTGTGGGTGCAACATTGGTAACTATCTGGGTATTTGAAAAAACTGATGTATTATTCGTTCCGCCTTTTGCAGTTGCGATTACAGTTTCACCATCTAAACAACTAGTACCTGGATTAAAATTCCAGAAACCTGAACCATCAGCAGTCGTAGAACCCACAAAACGCAGAGTATCACTACCATCTGTAGTTACAAATACTTCAATATAATCATTAGCACCTGAGATGCCGCTGACCACAATGTTTTCTGCAGCATAATTGATCACAGGTGCAGTACCGGGTGCACTACTGCTATCTACAATCATATTCGTGCAAGCTACCATGGTATTTCCATTACTCTCATTATTCGTAGAAATTACTACTGACCCATCTCTAAACCAAATAGCACTGCCAGTAGCACTCGAAAACAAATTGCCATTACCATTAGTTAATCCAATATAATTATTCGCTCCACCATATATATCAATTGCATAAGCCAGCGCTGTGGTACTACCATCCGGCAAAATACCAAAACGATTGTTAACCAAGGTATTGTATTGAGCTAAATTGGAAGCATTGATAGCGCTTTGGCGCATAAGTATCCCCTTACCAAAACTATTACCTTCGATCCAGATTCCATCACTACCACCTACAAAAATTGACCAATTTCCATTGGAAATCACTGCATCTCCAGTAGCATTGATTGAAAAATAATTGCCTACAAACCGATTGTTATCTCCAACATTTGTAGTAGCAATGTAAATACCATTACTAGAATTACCTGCTATTATATTTCCAGCACCAGCTACTAACCCACCAACCAATAAATCACTAACCGTTGCATTAATATGTATGCCCGTTGCTTGTACTCCTAAACCAGCGCTCCCATCAATGTTGGTTCCAATATAATTCCCGCAAATAGAATTCGAATCAGACTGTCCCCATAAATAAATCCCAGCATTAATATTACAAGAAATTACATTTCGTTGCGCTGCAATCAATCCGCCAATAATATTATTTGGACTGGAACGAAAATATATACCGTTTGAATTACTTTGATCTGTTGCGCTATTATAATCCGTGCCGATCAAACAACCCGTAATAGTTATTCCAGATATTCCAGTAAAATTTGTCTGAATTGCATTCTCACTATTAATCAGCACTAAATCATTAATAATTGAATTACTACTACCAGTATCAAAATATAATAATGTTACTCCTGAAGAAGTTCCGGTTGACTGAATTGTGGTTCCGTAACCTTCTATAATCACTTGATCAGATATAGATAAATCAGCAGTCAATGTGATTGGACCAGATACATTAAAATCAATTGTATCAGTTACACTTGTGCTGAGATCCGAAAAACCTATAGCTTCGCGCAAGGAACCTGTTCCATCATTTGCTGTACTAGTAACTGTGTAAGTGAGAGCAGAAACTTCAGAGACAATTAAAATCAATACAAAAATTGATACTACAAATCGAAATACTTTTTTCATTTATTCACTCCTTAATTTTGCTAATTAATATCCATAGGTTAACACCATTTAAATTAAAT
The DNA here is from genome assembly GCA_021108215.1 of bacterium. NCBI lineage: Bacteria > bacterium. Next base: position 32,932 of record JAIORK010000050.1, read on the forward strand.
TACGATTAAAAACATTTCGACCCCTGTTATAATCGGACAAAACTAAATAGTAGAAATCTGCTATGCTAAGAGCCTCAAAATCAGGAGACAAAACAGTGAGCAAAGGCAAAAAATGGACATCGGAAGAAAAAATGGCAGCAGTTATGGAAGGGCTAAAAGGTCGGCCAGCTCGTGCTAGGGTCGAGTAGCCCAGAGGCATCTCACTTCCAGGCTCTCACAGAACCGTACTTAAATCTCTCAATTCATACGGCTCTTACTGTTCGGCCATTATGATTAACATAATGACTTGCTTCATGACTAAAGTTCCTCCGGTTTTTCAACAGTTGACAATAGTCACCAAGCTGAACAGTTCGGTCCCGCAGCGAAACTTCCATTACAGAAGCTTCTTCACTACTACGAACCGATCGCCCCTATATCATGCCTTGGTACTCACAACCTAACACCGTGCTACGATGCTTGGATGGCTCCCTTTACATCATGATATAGGTTCCCACGTTCTCCGTAAAAGCCCGAACAGAGCTCATGCCACCTCTATGCCGGATGCCGCACAGCCAGTAAACACGTTTCCGCTATGCTTGTCCCAAGATTCCAGCAACACCTTGGTTTTGACATCATCATTTTGACTTTCGACACTTTATCAGTGGTTCACTTTCGTTCATCTTCTCTGTTCATACCTCACCTTGACGCTCACCACCATGTCTTTTGAACACAGCAGCTCAAGGCGGTTTGGCACCTGCTCGTGCAAGCCGATGCCGAAGGACCGACCCCTTCATCTCTTACGAAACTTCGTGGCACACTGCCGGAGTTCAAATGTTCAAATAACACTCCACTATTCCTACCATTTCAAAACGCTAATTTCCAGATAATAAAATCCGTTCAATCTTCGGATGCTCAAATACCAGCACCAAGCAACGCTTCCCGATTGGAGGTCGCAATTTGCGATCTCCAATTTTCTGTTTCTTGCTTGGGTAACCAGAACATAAAATCTCCAGCCAGCTCAATTTAAATTGACTCGATAATTCACGAAAATCGAACAATAGAGCAGTTGAGCAGCAGACCGCCCTAAACCACGTAGGGTTTAGGGCTTCAGAAATAAAAACCCCAGTCCTTATTGGACTGGGGTTTTTATTTCTGGCGGGGCCGAGTAGACGAGTTTCACAACTGGTGCCAAGAAAAACCGGCTGCTCAAATTAGCTTTTACATATAGTGATCGTCCATTATTATAGACTGAATTAATTATTTTTATTTTATTTCATTGAAATAAAACCTACACAAACCTAAAAAACCGATTTTCTCTCTAAGACTGCATTATCGCCTCTCATGACGTTCGTTATCTTGCGGAGTAAGCGTAATGGTTTTATCATAATCCGATAATAACTTCGAAATACCAATAGCTTGGATTTCTTCATTGGCAGCACCATCAAGATTTAATTGAAGCTGACAGTTATCACATTTGCGATCACAAAATACCGGTTCATAAGAATCCGGCTCTTTATAGGTTGTAATAACACCTTCAAAATTACGAAGAATAACTTTGTTCGTAGACCAACTGATCAGATATTGAGGCATAACAGGTATTTTCCCTCCACCTCCAGGAGCATCGATAACGTAAGTAGGCACTGCAAAACCGCTGGTATGACCAATAAGATTTTCCATTATTTCCATACCCTTGCCAACCGGTGTACGGAAATGATTTAATCCTTCGGCCAAATCACACTGATATAGATAATAAGGACGCACACGATTCTGTACGAGTTTATGCACTAACCGCTTCATTATCCTTGGACAATCATTAACACCAGCTAAAAGTACTGATTGATTACCTAGTGGTATTCCGCTATCAGCCAATTTGGCCAATACTTCTTTAGAAGAATTGGTGATTTCTCTTGGATGATTAAAGTGCGTGTTTATCCAAAGCGGATGATGTTTTTTCAATATATTTACTAATTCATCGGTAATACGATAAGGCAAAACGACCGGCATACGTGTCCCTATCCGAATAACTTCTACATGGTCAATAGAACGCAATTCTGTCAAAATCCAATCGAGGTAATCATCACTTAACATCAACGGATCACCACCGGAAAGCAATACATCACGCACTTGTGGTGTTCGGCGAATATAATCCAATCCTGCTTGAATGGTTTTACGATCAGGGATAAAATCAACATCCCCGACCTTTCTCTTTCTGGTGCAATGTCGGCAATACATCGAACACATATTGCTGATCAGAAAAAGAACACGATCAGGGTAACGATGCGTGATACCCGGCGCAGGTGAATCTTTGTCTTCAGCCAAAGGATCATTCATGTCATACTGAACCTTTTCCAGTTCGTGAATAGAAGGAAAAGATTGCAAAAAAACAGGATCATTCTCAAGATCTGCTTTATCAATCAGCGATAAATAATAAGGTGTAATCGAAAGCGGAAATTTTTCCAGTGTTTCTTCCAAATCTTTTCTTTTTTCAGTGGTAAATCGAACATCCAGTAGCTTTTCAAACAAAGCAACCGAAGTAATGCGATGCTTTAATTGCCAACGCCAATCATTCCACTGATCAGTGGTATTCGTTTGATCAATCTTATTGGCAATCGTTTCCTGATGATTTGATAAATCTTTATTCGTCATATTTCATCCTTCATACTATAGTTTTATTCCAGATATTCATTGATTCCCAACCGGTTGGCATGCGGCAATTATTCACCAAGCGCCCGCCATAGCCATAACCCAATTTTGCAAAAGCAGCATTGATGCCAACAATAGGCGCACGACAAAGTGTATAGTAATCAACAATTCCAAATACGTCCTTCAAAACCCGTTCAAGTTCTCCAAGCAAAACCAGCATCAAACCATGTCCACGATAGTCCGGATCGGTTGCACAATCTGTTAATTCAGCTGTTTTTCGTCCATGATCGATTTCAGCTGAAGCACAAGCGATCATTTCATTTTTTTCGTTTTCAACAAACAAAAATAACGAATCCTTATTTTGAATATTTTGAGCAATCGTTGCCGGTTCCAAAGAAGATGGATAATCAGAAAATATTTTTTTGAGTAAGCCGCTCAATCCGGCGGCATCTTCTGTTTTGGCTATTTGCACATCAAAATCATTTTGTATCCGAGCCGGATCAATCACCGGTTTTGATTGAACAGATGTGACGATCTTATTTTGTTCACCTGCACGATCATCTTGCCCCCGATGGTCAGACAAAAAAAAAGACCAAATTACCGAGTCAAGATGACTCTTAAAAAAACCATTAATCTTCCCTTCTTTGACAAAACCTATTTCTTGCCAAGCTTGATCATCCCCCTGCGTGGTGTACACAATAATCTTTGAAAATACCAGATCAGCATTTGCAGAAGATACAGGCGGAGAACATTGAGCTTGTATATCAGCAATCGTCACACCATATAACTTCACACGCTCATTACGGGGATCAAAAACAGACTCAAAATCTTTTTGTCCAAACCGAATAGACATTGAAATCGTCTTTTTGCTATTGATTGCTTTTGGTGTACCAAATGCCTCGTGTAAATAATGTTGAAGTTCAAGCATAATTCTATTCCTTTTACATCAATGCTTTTTTCACAGCATCTTGCGAAACTTTGTTCGTACTGAGTACATCTTCAACCGATTGATCAATCCGGTTGTGTTAAATTTTTGGGTGTGAATTCATCTTAGAGCGCACACTGGTTATGGAGCTACAAACTCATAACCCAAACGACGTGTACGCCATGAAAAGTGTATCACAAATAATCCAAAAACAAACTCACCAACAGCTCAGAAACCGCACCCGTGAAAGTATCCAACCCGGAACGATCCAGGCTGTCTTTGCCCAAGAAATCAATTCCATTATCGGAGATGCTCTCAATGCCCAATTGGTTGCTGAGCGGGATGCCGCCCTGGGCTGCGCTGCTTACGAACGCAAATCCGGGGCATCCCGCAACGGCTTCAAGTCAATCAAAGAAAACCGGGGAGGTGTGGAGTTCCTCACGCCCACAATGCCTTAAAAAGCTCAAAAACACGAACAATAGAGCAGTTGAGCAGTAGACCGCCCTAAACCACGTAGGGTTTAGGGCTTCAGAAATAAAAAACCCCACACCGAAAGGTGCGGGGGTTTTTATTTCTGGCGGGGTTGACGAGGCTCGAACTCGCGACCTCCTGCGTGACAGGCAGGCGCTCTAACCAACTGAGCTACAACCCCGCGAACACAGTGAGCAGCTCTGCTGTTCTGCTGATCCGCTGTTCAATGTTTAACTTCTCCAGATTCGAGTTTTCCCTACTTTCAAATTTTTACTCTCAATTGCTCTGCTTTTTCATCCCCAGGACGAAAAAACTGGTGGGCGAAACAGGACTCGAACCTGTGACCCCCTGCTTGTAAGGCAGGTGCTCTAACCAACTGAGCTATTCGCCCAAAATTTTGCTTCACAAAATTTAGAGCAATTGAGCAACCAAAGGTTCAATTGCGGTCTATTGTTCAACTGCTCAATTTTCATGTAATATTATCCTGCCCAACAACTAAGGAAAAACAATAATACTAAAATTTCTTAACAAGTCAAGATTTTTTTCTTAAAAGTCACTGCCCTGTTATCCAGAGACTTTTTACCCTTTTTTCTTTTTTTTCAAAGGTTTTTTTACTTTTCGCAGGTCCAGCAAAACTGCAATTTCATTACAATTGGGGAAATGCGGGCACTTGATGCAGTCGCTCCAAACCTTGTGCGGCAATATTTCCCGTTTGATCCGCTTAAATTTAAGCTTTTTAAAAAAAACCGGAACATAGGTCAGAGCAAAAAACTGCTGTATCTTCAATTCCCGTCCCTCTGCCAAACAGGCCTCCACCAATTTCCGTCCCAGCCCTTTTCCCTGATACGCAGGTTTGACTGCCAGTGATTTAATCTCCGCCAGGTCGTCCCAGCTGATATGTAACCCGCAGACTCCGACCAGCGTATTGCGGGCAATCACAACAAAATAGTCCCGGATGTTTTCATAAATCTCCGACAAGGACCTTCCCAGCATTTCACCTTTTTTCGCCCGGCTGTTTATCAGCTGATGGATGGCAATGGCATCTTCCAAGGTTGCTTTGCGGATCATCATTTCCCTGCCACACTTTCCGTGCCCTTTTGCAAAGCAACCAAATTAACCTGCAGGCGTTCCTGTTTGTTGGCAAACCGGTGCTGAAGTATTTCCCGGATCGGTTCCATATGTACACCGGGGACGATGGCAAGAAAAGCGCCCAGCATAACCAAATTCAAGGGCCCGTTCTCCGGATAAATCTTATTGGCAATACTTGATGCAGGAATCGAGATTACTTCCGAACTTTCATTTTCTGCCGGTTGCGAGGCCAGATCTGAGTTAACCAATATTTTTCCGTTTTCCCTGATAAGTGCACCATAGGTGTTGCGCGCCCGCTGATCAAATGCAATCAAAATATCCGGATGCTTAAAAATAGGTGTGTAGACTTCTTTATTTGCGACCACCACGTAACAAAATGAGGGACCGCCCCGCCGTTCGGCGCCATAGGTAGGCACATACGTTGCCACCAGGTTTTGCTGCACTGCCGCCCGGGCCAGCAGCTGCCCGTCAAATTGAATGCCCTGCCCGCCTGAGCCGGCAATAATGATCCGGTTAAACATGACTCGACGCCGCCTCCCGGAATTGTTCATCCTTGAAAACACCCACGGGAAACACCTGCATAATTTCGGTTTCCATATAGTCAACCGCTTTTAGCGTGTTCATTCCCCAGTTGGTGGGACACAGTGAGAGCAACTCCACGATGGAGAAACCCTGGTTGGCATCCTGCACTTCAAACGCGCGTCGAATGTAGGATTTAGCTTTGCGTACCAAACCCGGTTTATGCAAAGCACCCCGAACAGAATAAGCGACACCCGGTAGTGCTGCCAGCATCTCCGCCATCAGCATCGGCGCACCGGCAGAGTCAACATCCCGGCCGCGGGGTGTGGTCGTCGTAATCTGGCCTGCCAGCGTTGTCGGCGCCATCTGCCCACCGGTCATGCCGTAATTGGTATTATTAATAAAAATAACCGTAATCTTCTCCCCCCGGTTGGCTGCGTGAATAATCTCGGCCATACCGATGGAAGCCAGATCACCATCACCTTGATAGCTCATGACCAGTTTATCCGGTAAAACACGTTTAATCGCAGAAGCCACTGCGGGTGTCCGGCCATGGGCCGCCTCAGTGGTATCAAAATTCCAATAATCATACCCATAGACCGCACAACCGACCGGGGCAACCGCCACGGTCCGCTCCAGCGCATTCATTTCTTCCAGCACTTCCGCCACCAACCGGTGGGCCACGCCATGCCCGCATCCGGCACAATATAAAGTGACCGCATCCTTGAGCCCCTGGGTGCGGACAAAAACCGGTTCCTGTTTCATCGCAGCACCTCCATCGCCTGATCCACAATATCTTCCGCAATCGGGATCGCGCCGCCCGGATTCTGAATCAGACGGATATCAACATCTTTAAGACTCTTTTCCCGGGCAATGGCAAGTTGTACATCCTCAATATATTGACCCATGCTCATCTCAACCACGATAAACTTAGAAAGCCGTTTTGCCAAGTCGGTCAATTCCCGGGTCGGGAAAGGCCACACTGTTATAGGCCTGAACAAACCTGCCTTAATGCCTTTTTTCCGGAGCAACTCCTGGGACTGTTTGGCAATCCGCGCACTACTGCCATAACCGGTTAAAACAATTTCCGCATCCTCACATCCGGTCATTTCCACCCGGGTTTCATTAGCTTCAATTTCTGCATATTTTTTCCCAAGTTTATAATTATGCGCTTCCAAAGCACCCGGCTCCATCAACAGCGAGCGAATGAGCCGTGGTTTCCGGCCTTTGGCACCTGTCAAAGCCCAGTCCTTGGGCGGCAATTCCCTGCCCCGAAGCAATCCACGCAGACGCTGGGTCTCAGGATCAGGAAACACGACTTTTTCCATCATCTGCCCCAGCAAACCATCCGCCAAAACCAGAACCGGATTGCGATACAAATCAGCCAGATCAAAAGCATCCATGGTCAATTCAACCAATTCAGTCACTGTATGCGGTACCAGCACAATGGTCCGGTAATCACCATGTCCGCCGCCGCGAGTGGATTGCCAGTAATCACTCTGGGACGGAGAAATGTTACCCAGACCGGGACCACCCCGCATAACATTGGCAATCACGCCCGGCAATTCACAGCCGGCCATATAGGAAATCCCTTCCTGTTTCAGAGAAATCCCGGGTGAAGAGGATGATGTCATCGCCCGCGCACCCACAACTGCTGCCCCAAAAACCATATTGATGGCTGCCAGTTCTGATTCTGCCTGTAGAAAAGTACCGCCCACCTCCGGCATGCGGCGCGACATATATGCCGGAACCTCATTTTGAGGTGTGATCGGGTAACCAAAATAAAAACGACACCCTGCCCGAATGGCAGCTTCCGCCATGGCATCATTACCTTTCATAAAAACCGCTTCGCTCATGCTTCGGTCTCCTTGAATATCTCAATTGCCACCTCAGGACATACTAAGGCGCAGGCTTGGCAGCCGGTACAGCTATCTTCATCCACACACGCGACGACACGAAACCCGGTTTTATTAATCTTCTCCGAAAACCGGATTATTTTTTTCGGACAGACTGCAATGCACATTTCACAGGCCTTGCATCGATCCGGATCAATTTTCAATCGAAAAGTCATAAAACCATCTCCTGATTCATACAATCAATTCGTCACGAAAAGACGTTTATACCTTCCTTTCGTGGGTTCAAGCTGATTTTGAAAGGATTTACTCTAGCATTGGGCCTGTGGACTGTCAAGAGCACGAGTAACGAAAATCACTTGAAAAGCATTCACCGCCGAGGCGCTGAGGACGCAGAGAAAATCATTTAAAAACAAATATTTTACTGAATAATAACTATAACTATTTTGATTTTCTCTGTGTTCACCGCTGAGACGCTGAGAACACAGATGAAAATATTTATTATGAAAATCGCTTGTTAAAAAATATTAAATATAATTCAAACACTAACACCCTGTTACAAAGCCGGTCAAAATGCTTATTTTTAAAAGAAAAACCGGCACTGTCACCACATAACCAAGCAAGTTTTGACGATATGGCCCACGAAGGCTATACCTCTATTGATGATGTGTGTTTTTTCTTTAAAAATAAGTATTCTGACCGGTCATAGCATCGTCTGTATTACTTAATTTGGACAAAAGTATAATTTAAACCTTCAAATATTGTGGTTTTCTCTGCGTCTTCAGCGTCTCGGCGATGAAATGCTAGGATTTTTCTATAAGTTCCCGGGCATGATTAAGTGCAGTATCTGTGATCTGGTCACCTGCCATAAGCCGGGCAAGTTCCTTGACTTGCGCGTCTCGATCCAGCGGACTCACCTGAGAAATGGTTCTACCTTGTTCCACATACTTACTGATTAAAAAATGACTCCGGGCAAAACGCGCTATCTGGGGAAGATGGGTAATCACCATAACCTGCCGGTGTTTCGACAATTCCTTTAGTTTCCGTCCAACCGCCTCTGCGGTTGCGCCGCCAACACCGGCATCCACCTCATCGAATATCATGGTGGGTACACGCGCGGCAGATGCCGCAATTACCTTAATTGCCAGCATAATACGGGAGAGCTCCCCGCCTGAGGCTATTTTGGATACCGGCTTGGCCTCCTCGCCGGGGTTGGGGGCAATCAAAAACTGAATATCATCTGCGCCATGCGGTCCGCATTTATAGTGTTTTCCATCCCAGCTGATCCATCCGCCGGTATCTTCACGCGGTTCAACTTGAATCTCAAACATCGCCTGATTAAATCCCAGTGATTTTAATTCAAGTTCCAGGGCCTTTGCCAATTCCTTACCCGCTGCACGCCTTTTTCCCGAGAGTTCTCTTGCTTTTTGCGACAAATCCGCGCTCAAGGCCGCTTCTTCTTGGGCAAGCCGCTCCAATTCTTCATCTTTGTGGGTCAAACTCTCTTTTTCCACCAGCTTTGATTCATAAAACCCGAGAATGGCCTCTTCCGACTCGCCGTATTTTTTCTTCAATTTATATAAAACATCCAGACGTTCTTCCACTGTTTCCAGTTGCGCCGGATCCGCCTCAAATCCTTCAGAAAAATCCGCCAACCGGTCAACCACGTCCGTGATCAAGACCTCGGCAGACCGCAAATCATCTGCCAGGGAGCCCATCTGACTGTCAAAACGCGCCAGATCACTAATTGCATTCACCGCTTGCGTAAGGCTCTCACGCGCTGAGCCTTCTTCTTTGCGATGAAGACTATCCAGGGCGGTTATGACATTGGCGAGCATCCGCTCGGCATTGGCCAATTTATTTTTTTCTTCCTGCAACTGTTCATACTCGCCGGGTTGAATCCGGGCTTTTTCAATTTCCTCAATCTGATAGACCAAAAGATCAAGCTGGCGTACGCGTTCCGCCTCATCCATGGCCAATTGCTCCCGCGCTGCCCGCGAAGCACGCAATTCCCCATAGACATCCGCCACCTGTTTACGCAGCGTCTCCAGGCCTGCCCAGGCATCAAGTAAATCACGTTGCTGATGACGCTGGAGCAACGATTGATGCTGGTGTTGACCGTGCAGATCAACCAATTCCTCGCCAATGCGCTCCAAAATTGCCAGGGTTGTATAGCCGCCATTGATAAAACATTTGCTCCGGCCATTGCGTGCCAGCGTCCTTTTGATTACAAGTTGATTATCTTCACAGGGTTCAAGACCGGATTCCTCCAACAACGCATGTACCGGTGATTGCATCTCCAGGCGAAAAAGGCCTTCCACCGTAGCGGTATCGCAATCCGCCCGGATCAAATCCACAGAAGCGCGCTCGCCTAAAAGCAGCGACAATGCTCCGAGTAAAATGGATTTCCCCGCACCGGTTTCACCGGTCAAAATACTCAAACCCTCATCCGGCGCCAGTGTCAATGCAGGAATAAGCGAAATATTTTTTACGGAAATTTCAAGTATCATGTCCTACGCTCCGCGAAAAGAAAAAATTCCTGATTACCGTCGGTCCCTTTGATGCAACTGGGCCGCACATTAATTTTCTTCAAATGACAGTCCGGCAGACACTGCAAAACATGCTGCACCGCACCATCTCTGGCCTGTTTGTCGCGTACGATGCCGCCTTTGCCGATCGCGGCCGGCCCAACCTCAAATTGCGGTTTAATCAGGGCAATTATTTTTCCGCCTTGGGGTTCCAGTAATTCTGAAACTGCCGGTAAAATTTTGGTCAATGAAATAAACGAGACATCAATCACTGCCAGATCAAACGTTTCTGCAAAATCTTCCGGTTTGAGATACCGTGCATTCACACCTTCCGAGACAGTCACCTGAGGGTGCTTCCGAATTTTAAAATCCAGCTGACCCTTGCCCACATCAATACAATGCACACGGACGGCATGATGCTGCAACAGGCAATCCGTAAACCCGCCGGTCGAAGACCCAATATCCACACAAACCATGTCGCGCACCTCAAACTGAAAATCCTTGAGCGCGCCCTCCAGTTTGAATCCACCGCGACCGACATACCGCTGCCGCCGGCTTTTGCGGGACAGCGGTATATCCGCTTTGACCAGATGACCCGGCTTGCTCAACATACTATCATCCGAATAAAGCTCGCCCGCCATGATTCCGGCCTGTGCCTGATTGCGGCTCTGGAACAGACCGCGTTCAACCGCCAATTGATCAACCCGACATTTTTTGACTTTATTCATTTCTTCGTGCCGGATTTCCCGGTCTTTTTCATTTTTAAGCGCTTCTTATCCAAAACAGAAAGTGCAACACGCACAATTCCCTCCGAAGTCAACCCGTATTGCTCAAAAAGCTCACAAATCGATCCTTGCTCCACAAATGCATCCGGCAGACCCAGCCGGGCAATGCTGATGGCCGTCATCTCCTGAGATGCCAGCATCTCCAAAACAGCACTGCCAAAACCACCCGACAAAACATGATCTTCGATGGTAACCACCTTGCCGGTTTTCCTGATCTCCCGCAGCAAAGTCTGCGTATCCAGCGGTTTGATACACCGCACATCAACCACCGTTGTTGCAATTTTTTTGGTTTCCAATACCCGTGCTGCAGCCAGCGCAGGTTCCACCATATTCCCCACTGCCAATAGCGTTATCGCACTGCCCTTAGCCGGTACTTTGGCCTTGCCTACCGGAACAGCGGTAATGGTCTTACCCACTTTACCAATCACACCGGCACCGCGCGGATACCGCAAGACTGTCGGCCCCCGCCTGGCCAGTGCGGTTTTCAACATTCCGGCCAGATCACTTTCATTACCGGGAGAAAAGATAACGAGATTCGGAATATGCCTGAGATAGGCAATATCAAAAACACCATGATGTGTCGGACCGTCCTCGCCGACCAGCCCGGCACGATCCAGTGCAAAAACCACCGGAAGATTCTGTAGACAGACATCATGTACAATCTGGTCATAGGCACGCTGCAAAAATGTCGAATAAATCGTAACAACCGGCTTATATCCCTGACTGGCCATACCGGCCGCCAGGGTGACCGCGTGTCCCTCGGCAATGCCCACATCAAAAAAACGTTCCGGCAGTTGTTCTGCAAATTCATCCAATGCCGTCCCTGAGGTCATCGCCGCCACAATGGCGACAACTTTTTTATCTTGCTTGGCAAGCCGCAACAGGCTTTGTGAAAAGGCCTGAGAAAATGTAAGCTGAGGACTTAGGCGACACTGTCCGGTCCGGGCGTCAAACTTGGGTGTGCCGTGAAAAGCCACTGGATTTTGTTCCGCCGGAGAGAACCCCTTTCCTTTTTGCGTCAGAACATGCAATAGAATCGGGCCGGAAAAATCCTTGACGCGTTTCAAGGTTGAAATCATTTGTTCGACATCATTGCCATCCACCGGACCCAGATAACGAAATCCCAGTTCTTCAAAAAGAACACCCGGAACAATCAACCCCTTGGTGGCTTCCTCCAGATAATGCGTCAAACCCAGGGCAGTCTTACCCACTGCCGGAATAGCAGCCAACATCCCCTCGACTTGCGACTTGAGCCGGTTGTACATCCGTCCGGTAATAATCTGATTCAAATAATTGGAGAGTCCCCCCACCGGACGGGAGATCGACATCCGGTTATCATTTAAGATAACCAGCAGATCGGTTTTTTTATGCCCGGCATCATTGAGTGCTTCCAGAGCCGTGCCGTTTGAAAGCGACCCGTCACCAATGACTGCAATAATTTTTTGTGGGGATTTGGTAAGATCACGTGCCCGTGCCATCCCCAGCGCAGCGGAAATCGACGTGGAGGAATGGCCCGTATTAAACGTATCATAAGGACTCTCCTCGCGTTTGGGAAATCCGGAAAGCCCTTTGTACTGGCGCAAGGTTGCGAAACGATCGCGGCGTCCGCTTATTATTTTATGCGCATATGTTTGGTGCCCAACATCCCAGACAATTTTATCCTGAGGTGTCTGATAAACATGGTGCAGCGCCAACGTCAGCTCAACTGCGCCCAGCGAGGACGCCAGATGCCCACCGGTCTTGGAAACCGCATCAACCATAAATACCCGGATTTCTTCCGACAATTGTTTGAGTTGAGCGACCGTGAGCTTTTTGACAGCTTGCGGAGAATTGATTTTTTCCAAAAGAGACATAATCGAGCAACACCTGCTTTAAGGGCAAAACCCTTCCTTAAATTAATAAAAAAACAGACCCCACATAACACCAATCGTCGCACCGGCCATGACCTCCAGCCGGGTATGGCCCAGAAATTCCTTGAGCCTTCCCTGGCTGATATGCTTATGCTGGGACATGTCGTCTAATATCACATTGAGTATCCGTGCCTGATGGCCGGCTGCCCGGCGTACACCGGAGGCATCATTCATGACCAGAATGGCAAATCCCAGGGCAAACAGATACAACGGGCTGTCCCAACCGGTTTCCAACCCCACCACGGTGGATAAACACATGACAAATGCCGAATGCGAACTGGGCATGCGTCCGGTATCCACCAGAAGTCTAAAATCAAATTTCCTCGCTTTAATTAAATGGAGTACCACTTTAACAAAGGAGGCGAAAAGCCAGGCAGTGAATACCGTTATAAAAAAATGACTGGTGACTACCGTACTTAAAGCAATCCATGTTTCCTGCAACATCCAAATACCTTTTTCCAATATGCTACACCTCGCGTTCTGTTACGTAGTTTGCAATCGCCGTTAATGGCGCCGCCTTTTTCCCAAAAACTTTAAGCGCTGACAATCCCTTGGCAATAAGTGTCTCCGCATGTTTTTTAGATTCCTCCAGCCCGAACAGTGCCGGATAAGTCGCCTTGCCTCTGGCTTCATCTGTTCCCACACTTTTGCCAAGATCGCGCATTTCTCCGATTACATTTAAAACATCATCCGATATCTGAAAAGCCAAGCCAATGGTCTCGCCATAGACTGAAAGTGCTTTCATTTTTTCAGATGACGCCTTGGCCAGACATCCCCCGATTTTAAGTGCCGCCTGAATCAGCTGCCCGGTCTTATGCGTATGAATATACTGCAGCATGGGCAGATTAATATCCTGGCCTTCTGCATCAATATCCGCCATCTGGCCGCCGACCATACCTGCCATGCCTGCTGCCTTGGCAAGAATACGCGACGCTGCTATGACTTGTTCCGCCTCATCCGCTTTTTTGGGAGAAAATTCCAATTTCCCCATCAGCTCAAACGCAAAGGTCAAAAGTGCATCCCCTGCTAAAATCGCGGCTGCTTCGCCGAAAATTTTGTGACAGGTCGGCTGCCCCCGACGCAGCGCATCATCATCCATCGCAGGTAAATCATCATGCATGAGTGAATAGGTATGGATGCATTCCAATGCACATGCCGCCGGCATCACCGCTTGGGCCGTGCTCCCGCAAGCCTCCGCTGCGGCGATCACTAAAATCGGACGCAAACGCTTACCCCCAGAAAACATACTGTGCCGAACCGCAGCATGCAATTTCGCCGGAAAATAATCCTTACGCGGCAAATAACGATTTAAGGCCTCGTCAACCAGCTTCCCCCGGGAAGCCAAATAGGTTTTTAGGTTAAAGTGGCTGTCATCTTTCACCAAGGACTTCTTTTTAACCGCCGCTTTCGTGACGGTTTTGCGAGATGCTCTGTTTGACTTAGAAGAGGCTTTCCTGATCTTCATCTTCATCTTCGTCTTCGTCGCCTTCTTCATCTTCTTTGTCGCTTTCGTTTTCGTCATCGTCTTCATCCTCGTCTTCTACGATTTTTGAAGCGCTTGCGCCATTTAATTCATCTTCAAAAGGACGACTCCGCAGCTTAGTGCCTTTATCCTCGAGTAGTTCCACCTTGCGCTCGGCAGCCTTGAGCTGTGTTGAGCAGGTTCGCGCCAGACCGACCCCTTCTTCATACAGGGACAATGCTTTTTCCAGCGGCGCCTCGGCACCTTCCAATTGGTTCACGATCTCTTCCAGCCGTTCCAACGCCTTTTCAAAAGATGGCGCCTTATTGGTTTCCACCTTGTTTTTCGTACTTTTTTGGATTTTCTTAGTCATGTGACAGGCTTTTCCTTTATTTAGGTAACTCAAACATCCCCAAACTCCCCACCAATATACTATATTTCATAGAATAATAAATACTTAAATCCGATTAAATTTACTGGAAAAGGTATTACAAAAGAGCTAAATGACCGCAAAAAAGGTCTATCAAAAAAAGAAGCACGTCGATAAAAACAGACAACCGGATATTCCCCCTTGCCAAAATCCGGCATCAGGTGAATACCTATTCCGGACAACTTACCATTGCATTTGCCAGCGCAATTCTTGTGAATCTATTTCCTTAAAAATAACGACTGCATTTTTGTGCCCGGTCAATTCAAATAGAATCAAGAGATGGCCTTTCACAATTTCCCGGGAATACTCCGGATAATCCGGGAATTTCCTCACAACAAAATCCGCACTGTTTTTCGTTATATTCTCGACACTGGCCTCACCTTTATCATGATACGTTTTCCAAATACCGGCTGCGCGCTTAACAATAAATTGTATATTCGGAATACGCAAAAACACTTTATATATCCCCGTATAACTTTTATACGACATTGCTTTTCCCAGCAGAATAAGCCGGTCCGGATTGGTTGGATATAAAATCTGCGCAGCGAAAAAATAAATCTGGGCGACTTCTTCTTCCGGCGCCCAACTGGTACTGACGACTTTATTGTATATTTTTTCTAAGTCACCGGATAAACTTGCCGTAAATTTCTTTTCCAGCTCCGGGTTGGCTTCGCTGAATATTTTTCTCAAATTTACGACATCCGAGCATTTACTTAAAGCCATGGTTCACTCCTAACTACTTTTAGATATGTCTTAGCCTCGCTACCAAAAAGGCTGAACTTAACCCGGTTTGATAAATATTTTTAAATTATAGAACAGGTGTCCGCATCCTACTCCACCGATTTCTATACTAAATGCAAACTCCAATTAAACTGTTTTTCTGCGATTTTTTTAAAATAACTGCGTACATTTAAAACTATTTAAATTTAATAACTCCGCCAATAACCACTTCACTGGAACTTCCATCATTTCTTTTATTCAGCCTATGCGTCTTTAAATACATTATCTTCCCACTTTCATCCATTCGCGTTCCCCATAATGCATTCGATCCAGATCCCCACATTAAATCACCTACCGTCTCATCCCCATAATCAGGATCAGCAGCATATTTTACTTTTTGAGGTGACCCGCCATACAATATTCTTGTTTTACAGTCTCCAAAATCATACTCACTGACATCCCTCTGAAGTATCGTTTTCCCATCAGCTTGAACTTCATCGCCATCTGTCAGAACACCATAAAAAACCTCTTGATATGTTTTGGGAATAAAATCCCCTCCCCCGCTTAAACTATATTCAGCATCCGCACTTAAAAACGTTGCAGTTGTATATGATGTTTTTTTACTTTTTCTTTTAACTTTTTTGTCGAATTCTTTAATTAGCCTATCAAATTCTGCATTTTTTATTTTTATTGTAAAATTCAAAATAAATCCAACCTCAAGTGTGGCTGTTCTGCCATCTGAATAATATCTCCAATCTGTATT
The DNA here is from genome assembly GCA_021108215.1 of bacterium. Taxonomy (NCBI): domain Bacteria; species bacterium. The sequence goes on from JAIORK010000050.1 coordinate 49,009, forward strand.
TTTGGTCCAACCATTTATGATGCCCTCACCTGCTTTTAATTCCTTGATATTGATTTGATCACTTCTAATTTCCTCCCTATTTTCTTCCTCCGCTTCATCTTTTTTGACGCGGACATTTTTAGTATCCCTATATTTCCTGTTTTTTTTATTGATTTTCGTTGTAGCTTTTATAGCAATCTTGTGTTTCCCATCATCTTCTTGTTCAATATCCCAATAATGTTTTAATATTTCGTTTCTTTTGAGTTTTATTGCCTTCACCACTTTTTTATCGATTGCAAGCTGGACATCAACCTCTTTCTCCCAAGCTTTCTTCTTGGTCTCCGCTTTTACCATATCAACATATTCCCAACTTTTCCGGAAACCATTATAAGCTTTCAATAATATTTCAGTGTCACTATGTCCGGCGAGATCATACTTCATGGTCCATCTTTTCCATTTTTTGGGTTTGTTTTTTGTGTCCTCTATCCATTTTTTCTTACTTTCTATCACCGCGACTCCTGCCGTGATATTATATTCTGTATTTTGCATAATTTTCGTAAAATCCCACTTATCTTCTTCTAAGCCACTATACTTATTATTAATTTGCATAATCCCATAATCAGTTGATTCGACTTCTTTTCTTCTTGTTTTTGGATCAACAATCACTTTTCCGGTCTTATCTATTTTATAGTTTATTCCTTTATACACATTGCCGTTTTCATCAAATTGCTGCCAACCACCGCTTTCATGGTATGCAATCACTTTCAGCATTTCGCTTGGTAAGCAGGATTTGGTTTTCTCAAACAATTGATCAATTTCGGAATAACTCATATTTTTGTTGCTTTTATTCCGAAACATTTCAGCAATGATGTTTATTGATTCAGAAATAACTTGTTCATCAACCGGTGTTGTAATTCTTATATCAAAACCACTAGCATTGTTTATAAACAACGAGCTAAAAGTCATTAAGATCAATGTAATTACTTTTATATTAGTCGACGAATATGTCATACGGGTCTCCATCAATACTTATTCTTTTTAAAATATTTCCAGTTTCAACATCTAACACAACAACCTCACCGGATGTTGAGGAACTAACAAATATTTTCTTCCCACCATTAGATAGTCCAGCATTGTATCCTTTAAAACCCATCGAATATGTTTTTACAACAGTATGGTTACCAATATTAATCTTCGCCAATTGACCATCACCCGCAACATATAAATAACCATCTTTCAGAATTGCTATTTTTCGAATTTTTTTAATGGTTTCCAATTGAATATGATCCATGCTTCCGTTTTTCGCATTAAAAACCACCAATCTATATTGACTTCTGGTTGTTTTATTATCGTATGGGTCATATTTATAGATAACCAAATAAATCGTTTCCTCATCTATAACGACAATATCGTGAATACGCTCTCCTGCGGTGATATAAAACGTTTTCTCAATCTGGTCGGTTTGAGTTGATATCTTTTTCAAACAATTGTATTCCGCTGCATAAACATACTTACCATCTTTTGTAATATCTAAAAATCCGGTTTCCAAACTATTTTTCAACAGTATTTTTATTTGTTTGTTTTTTTTCAGATCAAGCACAAATATCCCGGATGGATTAACATCATCCCAGGAAATAACACCAACATAAAGCTTTTGAACATCCGGAGCTATTACTGCTTTTGACAACCCCGGGGTTATAACCCCATCATACTCTATATCCCCAAGTTCTTTTAAGGAATGGCGGTCATGAATATTCACAAAAAGAGGATTAATGAAATAAAGCCTATCCCCATTCGCAACAATAATATGTGCCAATGTATGATTGAGCTTTGATTCCAAAATTTCATAATAATCATCCACACCAAACATCTGTACTGACATAGAATATCTTGTTGTTACTAAAAGTCGTTCATTTGGCTTTGCTGCTGAAACGGACACACTTGAACTAACTATCGTTAATAAAAAAAAGACAATTGCTATTCGAGAATATTTCATTAGTAACTCCTATTAATACTTTTCAATGGTGTCATCTTCAAGACACTTTATTCATTCTTAGTCATTAGACTTCATTTCCAATGATTTCTTTCGTTTTATTCACATCACACTCAACCTGTCCTTCAGACAGCTTGATGCGAATTTGATCCCCTTGCTTGAGGGATTTGGATGATTTGATGAGTTGGTTATCCGGCTGTTTATACACCAGTGAGTACCCGCGCGACATGACTTTCAAAGGCGAGAGGGCTTCAAGCTGGGCGATCCGGCCTTTAAGTTCCTGGCGGGAAAATCTGAGACGGTTGGTCAGGGATTGACGCAAATCAGCGGTTAAATCATCCAGCCGCTGGGCCATGGGCTCAAAAACCGCCAGGGGTTTTTGCAAAAAACGGGATGCGGTCGCACGGTCGAGACGTTGCCGCATACTGTTGAGCTGCTCATACATCCGGTTGGATAAATGACGCTGCAAGGATTTAACCTGTCCGCTCATCTCACGACGATCGCGTACGACCATTTCAGCTGCCGCAGTCGGGGTCTCAGCCCGCACATCCGCTGTGAAATCGGCAATGGTATAATCCACCTCATGCCCTACTGCAGAAATAACCGGAATTTCAGATGCGGCAATGGCCCGGGCCACGATCTCCTCATTAAAAGCCCAGAGATCTTCCAAAGAACCGCCGCCGCGACCGCAGATAATCACATCCCAGCCGCCTATTTCATTGAGCCGGTTTACGGCATGCGCAATTTCTTTGGCCGACCCATCGCCTTGGACCCGGACCGGATAGATCGAAATATCCGCCAGGGGCGAACGCCGTCCGGTGACATTTAAAATATCGCGGATCGCAGCACCGGTCGGCGACGTGATCACCACAATACGGCGCGGGAATTCAGGTAATATTTTTTTTCGTCCCGGATCAAACAGACCTTCTGCGGCAAGTTTTTTCTTGAGTTGCTCATAGGCAAGCTGCAATGCACCCAACCCGGCCGGCTCCATGCTCTCGATGACCATCTGGAAATCACCCCGCGCCGTATAAAGCGAAAGACGGCCCAAGGCAATTACCTTGAGACCGTCTTCGGTCTTAAAACGCATGGTGCGGTTGGCACCACGAAACATCGCAGCGCGCAACTGGCTGCCGCTGTCTTTGAGTGTGAGATAAAAGTGCCCGGAAGAGTGGTGCTTAAAATTAGAAATTTCACCTTCCACCCAAACACGGGAAAATGCCCCCTCTAATAACCCGCGGGCACTCTCGACCAGTTCGGAAACCGAATAGACTTTACGCTGCTGGTCGGTTGAATCTATGCTCACTTCTTCTTTTTCTTCATCTCGTATTTCGAGCCTCCAATGGCGCTTTTGCATTTTCCGGCGAATTTACCTTTGGGAGAGGCTTTGATGGACTGCTGAAACGCCTCAATCGCTTCTTCATATTCCTCGATCTGATGCAGTGCATACCCCAGCGCATAATAATCTTCACTCAAAATAGCCCATTTGTTATCCGTATCCGGTGCCTGCGCATCAATCTCCACCAGGTATTCATAATACTTGGCAGCACCGTCAAAATCCTCATCTTCCCAAAAAAACTGGGCAAGTTTATTGGCCATGCCGGCATCTGTGGGGATCAGTTCAAATCCTTTTTCATAATATTTGAGTGCAGCTTCCAAACTGCCCGCCAATTCCAGCTGACCGCCATGATAGTAATAGGCATTTTTGAAACGTTCGCGTAATTCTTTATCTTCATCAAAAATAACCGGATCCCTCTGATAAGCCCGTTCAAACGCTTTGAAGGATGCATCATATTTCTTATTCTCGAAAAAAGTGTTGCCGCGCCGCACATCAGGATCTTGACCCGCACAGCCTGCCATCATCGCCATTATGATCACAACAATCAATCCGTATCCTTTTGCTTTCATGTTTTTCCTCCTGATGATTTTTGTTGCTTCCCCTGCAAAAACGCGGAATTTTTTTCCGTCCGGCATTCACGCTAAAAAATGAAATTCATCACCGGATTTGGCAATATGAATTTTCAGTTGCTCCATCTGCGTCACTTCTTCTGAAATAATTTGGGCGAACTGCGGTTTCAAATGATAGAGATAGACAGGCATCTCTCCGCTGCGCCCGGTCTTGGCAACCTCTGTCGGAATATCTCCGGTTGCAAGGTGCTTGGTCATCCTCGCCAAATCCTTTTGTTCATCGGAAAAAGAACACTCCATAAAAATCGCATGAATTTTTCTTTTTTGCGACAGTTTTTTCCATAAATCCAAGGTAGGGCCGGTATCACCGGTAAAGGCCACGCTGCCGTTTTCATCACTGATGATATATCCCAGTGCCGCAAAGGAATGGTCCACCGCAATGGGTTCAACCGTATAACCATTGATCTTCAACAACTGATTTGCAACCAAGGGGTTGAAACGAAGAATGGGATTTTCCGGTGTCGGCAGTACCGTAAAATCAGGCCAAATTTTGTTATTAAAAATATTTTTCTGAATGGTCTCTAAAACCTGGGACAATCCATACACATTGACCGGCCCGGAAATCCGTCCGATGAGGTTGTCCAGCAAAAACGGGAGTGAATGAATATGGTCCAGGTGAGCATGGGTAATCAATACATCTGAAATATCTTTTTGCTGCTCCAGCCCGAGCTTACTCCCAATCGTACCGGCATCCACCAGCATGGTGTTATCAATTAAAAATCCGGTCAAATTGTGTCCGGGCGCTTCTCCACCCGATGCACCTAATACAGTAATTTTCATGACAGAACCCTTTAATTAAGATGGTCGTAAATCCCCACGCTTTTGCGCAGGAAATAAATTATTCTCCGAATTCTTCTTTCATCTCCAGATACTTGACGAATTTTTCAAGATTCTCCAAAGATAAAATAACGATCTGTTCACCTTCAAAAGCAATGACTTTGGCTTTGGCCAGTTTAGCAAGTATATCTCTTACCTTGGACAAATCACTTGTCAAACCTGCTGCATCTGCCAGCTCAACCGCACCATGCCCTTGGCACCCTTCGTGCCATGCTTATGTGCCAGCAATGCCAGGGTATTGGCGACACGGCGTTTGTGGTCCTTGACCAAAAGATTTTCAATCTGTTTATTGGCATCCCGCAGGCGGGAGCTCATATTACGCAGAATTTTTTTAACAATATGAATGTTTGACTGCATGGTGGATTCAAAAACTTCTTGATTAAGCACAATACATTTGGTATCCGTCACTGCTGTTGCCGATGCGGAACGCGGTTCCCGGTCAATCACCGCCATCTCACCAAAAAAATCACCATCGGAAAGGACTACCAGGGTTTTCTCCCCTTCACTGGTTTTTTTGTGAATTTTGATCTGACCGTTTTGGATGATAAACATCTCTTCCCCAATATCATTCTCACGAAAAACAATCTTTCCGGCAGAAAAAGTCTTGCCATAGCGTTCAAAGATCTCTTGGGCCGTTGTCATAAGTCCCCCCTTGGTCTCCTATTGAGCGTCAGCCTGATTTTGAAGACGTTTCTTCAATGCTTCCAGATCAACCCCGGAAGCTTCGCCCAGCGAAATGCCGGGTTTGTTTTGCGGGTTCAAATATTTTTTCATTTCCGCCGCTTCCTGCGCCATAAGCGCCTCGCGGATCGAAAGACCGATCTTGTGTTCTTCCCAATTGACCCGAATAACTTTAGCCTCAACCATCCCGCCTTCCGTCAGTGGCTCGGGATCATTTTTGGTTTTTTCTTTTTCCAATTGCGAGATATGAATCAAGCCCTCCACTCCCGGTTCCAATTCCACAAAGGCACCGAACTTGGTATTGCGCACCACCTTTACCTGAACCACGGTTCCCACCGGATATTTTTTAGCACTGGCAAGCCAGGGATCATCGGTCATCTGTTTCAACCCCAAAGAAACTTTCTTTTTCTCCTGACTGATCTCCAAAATCTTAACCTTGAGGCGCTCCCCAACCGTGAGTAAATCACCCGGCTGCTTAATTGACCCGTTCCAGGCAAGATCGGAAATATGCAGCAATCCGGTCACACCTTCCGCCAATTCGATAAAAACACCGTATTTAGCAAGGGTTTTAACCTCTCCTGCAACAATATCACCGCGCTTATGTGATTCTAAAAAAAGCGAAAACGGTTCCGGTTCCGTCTGGCGAAGACCCAGGGTTATTTTCTTGGCCCCGCCGTCAATCACCAATACCTTGACCCGAACACTATCGCCTTTTTTCAACATTTCCTTGGGATGACGCACACGCCTTGTCCAGGACATTTCCGAAACCGGCAAAAGCCCTTCCACACCCTCTTCCAGACGCAGAAAAGCGCCGAAATCCGCCAGCGTGACGACCTCACCTTCCACCATACTGTCTTTAGGATATTTTTCCGCAATATTTACCCAGGGATCTTCACTTTTTTGTTTAAGACCCAAAGCGACTTTCCCGGATTCAGCATCAATGCTTAAAATCAAGACTTCCAGTTCATCTCCCAACGTGACATAGTGCCGGGGGTTGTTCACTTTGGACCAGGACATATCATTGACATGAAGCAATCCGTCCACGCCGCCAATATCTAAAAATGCGCCAAAATTGGTGATGTTCTTTACCACACCATGTACCATGCGCCCGGGGGTGAGCTTTGAAATAACATCATCCCGTTGCTTGCTGCGAATATCCAACAAATGGCTGCGCCGCGAAACAACAATATTTCCGCGCTCACGATTGAGTTTTTCAATTTTAAACTGAAAAGACTTATCAAGAAAATCATCAGGATTGCTCACTTGGGTAAGGTCCAACTGGGACGCCGGCAGAAACGCCTGTACGCCTCCCAAGTCAACCATAAAGCCGCCTTTGCACTTTTGAAAAATCAATCCTTCCATAGACGTGTTATTGGCCAACGCCGCTTTAGCAACATTCCAGCCTTTACGTTTGTCCACTTTTTCTTTGGATAATACCAGCAACCCCTCACGGTTTTCCCGGCGCTCCATCAAAACTTCCACTTCATCGCCAACCACGGTATTAAATTCACCCTTGGCATTTAAAAATTCCTGTTTCGGTATAATACCCTCGGATTTGGAACCAATGTCAATTACAACGCCATCATCATCAATCCGAATAACCTTGCCGCGTACGATCTCGCCGGGTTCCGGTTCGCTTTCCATGGCTTGGGCGAGTTCCGTTGCAAAGTCACCCTCAGGTTCGCTGGAAACAGCCTCCGGTTCAACTGCGGGCTGTTCCGGTTCCGGCGTTACTGCGGCTTGCGCAACCGGTTCCGGCTGCGGTACAGACGCAACCACGGGTCCGGGTTCCGATACCGGTGCCACCGGTTCCTTTGCCGGAGGATGTGCCTCAACAACCGGTGGTTCACTTACTTCCATGGGTTCAGGCTCATTCAAAGGCGTGCCCGGACCAATGCCGACGACCGGATCAAGTTTGTCTTTTGAAACATAAAGGGGTGTTTCGGATTCATCAGTATCATGCAGCGGTGTCCCGCCGCTGATCTGTTCATCCTGATCTTTTACGGGTGTCCCCTCGAAACCCGGTTCAAAACTTCTTTTTTCATCAACCATCATTCATTGCCTCCATCGTATCAACCCGTTCATTCAATTTCCCCGCTCTGAAAATCGGGGATTTGGATATAATCTGTAAAAAACCATTATGACTGTCCCGCTTCAGCCCCGGTTAAAAACCGAACCTGCCCGGCGAATGCCGGGTGCCGGGAAATTCGCGGTTGATCTATAAAAAACTCTTCTCAAGGAATTTGATGCGTTCCATAACGTCATTGATTATCCAATCGGGTGTTGACGTCCCTGCCGTCACACCGACGTGATTCATCTTTTCCAGCCAGCTACCCTGAATCTCATCCGCTGTTTCAATATGATAAGTCTGCACACCTGCTGTGCGGCTTATCTCCGCCAAACGCGAGGTGTTGGCGCTGTTACGACCACCCACCACCAGCATTATATCCACCTCTTTGGCAAGCATCTGTGTTTCAGCCTGTAAATCAGTGGTGGCATTACAAATCGTATTCATCACTTTGAGCGTTGTCGTGCGCGTCAGTAAAGCACTGGTCACTGCCTGAAGATTCTCAAGACTCTGGGTTGTCTGCGCAATCAGTCCATACTTGCTTTTCCGCGGCAACGCAACAACTTCTTCTGCACTGCTGATCACCAAAGCAGCACCTTTCACCGCTCCTAAGATGCCTTCCACTTCGGGATGGGCTGCATCACCTAAAATCAGAAGATCATAGCCTTGTTCCACCAGCTCCTTGGCCAGTTTATGCGCCCGCTGCACAAATGTACAGGTTGCATCTACAATAGACAGTCCTCGGGCGGCCGCTTCTTCCAATACATCGGGTGATACGCCATGAGAACGAATGATTATAACACCCTTTGATATCTCGCTCAAGTTTTTAACAGCAAAAACACCTTCCTTTTCAAGCTTTTCAACCACTTGCGGGTTATGAATAATCGGTCCCAATGTATGAATGGCATCATGTCCCGATTCGGCAGTCTCAAAGGCTTTTTTCATCGCAGCCTTAACTCCAAAACAGTGACCTGCATGTTTGGCAAGTGTGATTTTCACAAGCCTACCTCTTTTTCTTTTCAACCAAGGTGATCTCGGTTTCCTTTTTCAAACCGGAAATGGCGTCCATCACACGGTCCGATATTTGTCGAAGCGTACGTTTCTCGCCTGATTGCAGAAAAAGATCCTCCAACTGAACCTGACTGCCAAAACGAACCGACACCTTGCCCGGCTTCCACTTACCGCCTTTGGGCCAGGCTTGAAAAGTTCCTCTAACATAAACCGGATAAACCGGCACCTGACACATGTGTACTAAAAGTCCGACACCGGTTTTTCCCCGCTGTAATTCTCCGTCTTTGGTCCGTGTCCCTTCAGGAAAAACCAGCAATGCTTCGCCCTGCTCTACCAGATTAACAAACGCATCCCAGTTTTGCTCGCGGCCTTTGCCGCGAATAATAGGATGGGAATTGACCGCTTCAATAACTTTCCCAAACCAGGCCGGCTTAAACAACGTGGAACGTGCCATAAAATGAAGGTTGCGTTTTTTCACTGCCACGCCGACTGTCGGCGGGTCCATATGGCTGGCATGATTACACGCCAGAATAATCCCGCCTTTTTTGGGCACCCGATCACGCCCGTAAACCTTAATGCCGTGAAACAGGTGGAGTAACAGCGAAGACATTGTACGCCCAAACCAATAAAGAAAATTCATAATACTTTTTTCTCATTCTTTCTGACCGCTTGAATAATCGAATCAATCACCTGATCAATTGTCAAACCAGTCGAATTAATGACCACGGCGTCTTTGACACACTGCAAGGCGCCGCCGGGCCGGTTTAAATCCTCTTGGTCCCGTTTTTTCAGATCAGCCAGTAATTCTTCAAAGGGCTGTTCTTTTCCTTTGTGCTTCAATTCCTCAAACCGGCGACGGGCGCGCTCGGTCTGGTCCGCATCCAGATAAATCCTCATCTCTGCATCCGGAAAAACCACGGTGGTAATATCCCGGCCTTCCATCACCACACCACCATCCTGCCCCATCTGTTGCTGTTGGGCAACCATCACCCGGCGCACCCCGGCATAATTGGCCACATACGCAGAAACACTCCGCGTCACATCGGGTGTCCGAATCGCTTCTGAGACATCCCGGCCATCCATTAGAATCGTTCCAATCTTACCGGGGATAAATTGCAGTGAAATCATTTCCGCAATCTGTTCCACTGCCTTTTGATCGGCAAGCTCGATTCCGCTTTCCATGGACTTCAAGGTAACCGCACGGTACATCGCGCCGGTATCAATATAAAGATAATTCAGCTTCTGTGCCACAGCTTTGGCCACAGTGCTTTTCCCGGCACCGGCCGGGCCGTCAATCGCTATAATCGGTTTGCTGCGCAGTTTCATACACATGCCCCCGCCAACAACTCCCAGAATCCAGGAAAGGATGTCTTGACACAATCGGAATTTTCAATGGTCACGCCTTTTTCCGAGACCAGCCCGGCAATGGCCAGACTCATAGCCAAGCGATGGTCGCCATGCGAATCAGCCTTCCCGCCCAAAAGCGGTTTGCCGCCGGTCCCGTGAATAATCATACCATCCTCAAGTTCCTCAATCGCGACCCCGATTTTTTTCATTTCTTCAACCAACACATGAATCCGATCGGTCTCTTTCACCCGCAACTCTTCTGCATTGCGGACCTCCGTATCCCCCTGGGCCATCGCCGCTGCCACCGTCAAAATCGGGACTTCATCAATAAAAGTGGCCAATGTCCCCACTGTTTCAATACGCTGACCGACCAGAAGCTGCCGGTTGCGGATGATGATATCACCCATGGCTTCCCCGCCTGAAATCCGCTCATTTTCTATCTCGATTTCCGCACCCATTTGTTCCAGCACACTGAGTACCCCGGTCCGGGTAGGATTGATACCGACTGAAGGAATTACCAGTTCAGACCCGGTAATCAATAGCGCCGCAATCATAAAAAACGCTGCCGAAGAAATATCCACCGGCACGTTGACCGGTTGTCCCGTCAATTTTTGCCCGTCTCTCAAGCTGACCATTTCGGACTGTTCTCCCAGTACGGACCGCGTGAGCTGCACACCAAATCCTTTGAGCATGCGCTCGGAATGGTCCCGCGAGACCGAGGGTGAGGTTACCGACGTTTCTCCCGCAGCGAACAACCCCGCCAGCAAGATACAAGACTTCACCTGCGCACTTGCAACCGGAGATTGATATTCAATTCCTTTTAAATTCCCACCTTTAATTTTTAAAGGACATTTCCCGCCGGGTTGACTCTCAATGCCGGCACCCATCATTTCCAGGGGTTTGATAATACGATTCATGGGACGACGCTGAATCTGTTCATCACCGGTAATCTCGGATTCAAAATCCTGACCTGCCAAAACACCGGAAAGCAAACGGACACCTGTCCCGGAATTGCCGCAATCGATTACTTGCGCGGGTTTCTGAAGCCCGTGTAATCCCACACCAGTGATATGCAATACATCATCTTCCCAAACTACCTTGGCGCCAAGTGATTCACAAGCATGCAGCGTATTCATGCAATCGTCGGCTTGTAAAAAACCGGTTACCACGGTCTCGCCTTCAGCCAAAAGACCTAAAATGGCGGCACGATGCGAGATGGATTTATCGCCTGGAATGTGAAGGGTTCCTTTAAACGTCGAGACCGGCTGGATATTTTTTTCAGACACTCGATCATTTCTCCATTTTCATTCTAAAATGACTTGCCTGTTCCAATTCGCGCAGGAGCTGGACTTTTTGCTGTTTTTTCAGCATGGTTTGCATGCTGCGCATTTTTTTTATAAACTGTTCTATGGCCAAAGAAACCTGATCATGGTTGGTCATGAGGATATCCAGCCACATTTTCGGCAATCCTCCGGCAATACGGGTGGTATCGCAAAAACCGGTCGCAGCTGACTCCAAAATCCGCCGGTCTTTTCCGGCAAGTGTCTGTAATTGATTGACCAAGCCTACGGCCACCATATGCGGCAAGTGGGACACCATGGCGACAAAAGCATCGTGCTCACGAGGTTTGATCACCATAATCCGCGAGCATCCGGCCGTGCGCCAAATGTGTTTCAACCGTCTCAGTGCCGGAGCATGCTTGGTTGACACCGGCATGAGCATGCACAAAGAACCTTTGTACAAATCCTTATCCGCCGCCGCGACACCTGATTTTTCCGACCCTGCCATGGGATGGGACCCAATAAACACCGGGCGCTTGACCGATGTTTTATTTTTAAAATAGGAATCCAGGGTATGATTTATTTGCCGCAACAACCCCGTCTTGGTGCTGCCAACGTCCGTCACCAGACATCCGGGTTCCAGATACGGAAGCATGCTGCGCAGCAATGATGCCGTCGAACTGACCGGACCTGCCAGGACAACAACATCCGCGCCTGCCACTGCTTTGGAAATCAAGAGCGTCCCTTCGTCAATGCAGCCCATTTTCTTTGCCTGACGCAATGTCTGTTGACGACGGGCCAATCCGACAATGGTCCGGGCAATCCCGGACCGCTTAACTGCCCTTCCGAGCGAGCCGCCCATAAGCCCAACACCGGCAATCACCATTTTATTAAACTGCGGTTTTTGCTTCATTCTATCCATCCTTTATTTTAGCTGGTTTACCAGCTTACCTTACACAGGGGTGCCAGCTCTTTGATCGATTTCACCACTGCATCAAAGTCTTCCGGCAGTAACGATTGATCGCCGTCCGAAAGCGCATCCTCCGGATGCGGGTGCACCTCAATGGTCAGCCCATCCGCACCGGCAACCATCCCTGCCCGGGCCATCACACCGATCAAGCTGCGGCGGCCGGTTGCGTGAGAAGGATCCACCACCACCGGAAGATGGGACAATTCCTTGGCTGCTGCGACAGCTGCCAAATCAAGCGTATTGCGCGTGTAGGTCTCAAATGTCCGGATACCCCGCTCACACAGCACAACATCATAATTCCCGCGTGACAGAATATATTCCGCCGACATAAGCCATTCTTTAATCGTGGCGGAGAGTCCGCGCTTGAGCAGGACCGGTTTTTTTATGTCCCCCACTGCTTTGAGCAGATCAAAGTTCTGCATATTCCGTGCACCAATCTGGAGCATATCCGCATACTGGGCGATCAGCTCAACGTGATTGACATTCATGACCTCGGTCACAACTGGCAAGCCGGTTTCCACACGCGCTTTGGCCAGGAGTTTCAATCCTTCCTCTCCCATCCCCTGAAAGGCATAGGGACTGGTACGTGGTTTAAATGCTCCTCCGCGCAGGATATTCGCTCCGGAAGCTTTCACTTTTTGTGCCGCCTCAATGAGGGTCTCCCAATTTTCTACAGAGCAGGGCCCGGCAATCAACCCAAAATGCCCGCCTCCAATCTTAACCGAACCCACTTGAACCACGGTAGCTTCCTGTTTGAATTCACGCGAGACCAGTTTAAAGGGTTGCAAAATTTGCACTGATTGCTCGACGCCGGGAAAGGCTTCCAACGGCACTGCCTGCAAAACCCGCTCATCTCCAATCGCACCTACAATGGTTCGCTCGGTACCCTTGGAAACATGTGCCGCGAGTCCCTTTGCTTTGAGTTTTTCGACCAGATGTTCAATCTGTGCATCGGTTGCATCTTTACGCATTACAATAACCATAATTCATCCTCCGTATATTTAAAACAAGCGTTGTTGTTTAGTGTCATCTCCGCATGTTGTAAGCGGGCATAACACTACTTATGTGCTTTACCAAGCCACTGCAATCATCCCACACTCTTTTTTAATGCCCTTAACATTTTATTATTCTCCGCCACTTTCCCCAGCGTGATGCGGGCATACCCTTCCGGAAAAGGCCGGACAATAATACCGCGCTGCATAAGCGTATCCACCAAATCCTTGCTGTCTGTTGGATTCAACTTCGTAAATAAAAAATTGGTCTGACCGGCAACAACCTTGAACCCCATTTGACGGAGCTCTTTGGCAACCCGCTTCCGTTCACTTTTGGCCAAAGCAACACATTTTTTCATATAGGCCTGATCTCCCAAAGCTGCAATCGCCGCAACTTGGGCCAGACTATTGACATTGAACGGATCACGAACGCGTTCAATTGTTTGCGTCACCTCAGGTGCCGCCACGCCATAACCAATACGCAACCCGGCCAATCCATAGGCCTTGGAAAACGTCCGCAAGACCACCAGGTTTTTTCGTTCCCGGACCCAGTCGATTGTATTGACTGCCCACTGCGGGTCAACATATTCAAAATAAGCTTCATCCAACACAATCAAACAACTGCCGGGAATACGATTGATAAAATTCCTCAGCACTTTTGCATCCACCAGGGTTCCGGTTGGATTATTGGGATTGGCAATAAAAATCATTTTGGTTTTCGGAGTAAACTTTTTTGCCATGGCTTCCAAATCATAAGCAAAATCCCGCATCGGCACCGCGATAAATTCCGCCCCCATGATTTGCGCTACCGTTTTGTATACCACAAAACTCATTTGGGACGTTAACACTTCATCCCCCGGATTTAAATAAGCCAGACCAAGCAGTACCAACAATTCATTCGAACCGTTGCCAATCATCAGAGTATCCGGCCGGCATTTGAGTTGTTTGGCCAACGCCTGACGTAAATAGAAACAGGCGCCATCCGGATAAAGCTGCATTTTATCGACCGCATTTTTCACGGCATTTTTCACGCGCACTGACGGCCCCAGGGTATTTTCATTGCTCGCCAATTTGATGACCGCTGTAATTCCCAGCTCGCGTTCCACCTCTTCAATCGGTTTTCCCGGTTGATATGGCTGCATGCCTTCAATCTGCGTACGGGACGTGAGCCGGTTGATCCCCATCAATCCGCACTCCTGGGATAGGATCCCAAAACGCGTAATTCCGATGTAAGCGGTTTTAGGGCTGCCAGCGTTTTTTTCATGGGTGCATCGCTGACATGTCCCTGGCAATCAATAAAAAAAAGATAACTCCAAACACCGGTCCGGGCAGGACGCGATTCGATATTGGTTAAATTAATTTTATTGTGTGCAAAGGGCCTCAAGATACGATGCAATGCACCGACACTGTCTTTGATCGCCAACATAAGCGAAGTTTTATCTTTGCGCGTCGCACCTGTAATCTGGCGGCCCAGCACCAAAAAACGGGTCTGGTTTTCCGGATTGTCCTCAATACTTTTTTCCAATATCCGCAAATTATAGAGGTTTGCCGCCAATTTCGAGGCAATGGCAGCCGAGGCCTTGGTCTTGACCGCCATCTGAGCAGCCTTGGCATTGGAAGAGACTTCCACAATTTCAACCTCCGGCATATTACCGTCCAACCATAGCCGGCATTGTCCCAATGTCTGAGGATGAATAAAGATTTTTTTAATTTCCGAGCGTACCGTCTCCATCGAAAGCAGGTTGTGAACCACACGCAAGGAAACTTCCGCGCATATCTTAACCGTGCTGTTGACAAACATATCCAGCGTATGATTAACAACACCCTCGGTGGAATTTTCAATTGGCGCCACACCATAGTCGGCCCGGCCGCGTTCCACCTCGCGAAAAACATCTGCAATACTTTTCACTGCCAAATAATCTGCAGAAGAACCGAATTGTTTTTTAGCTGCTTCATGAGTAAACGTTCCGGCCGGACCAAAAAACGCAATTTTTTGGCTGCCCTGCAATGCAATGGATGCTGAAATAATTTCACGATAAATCGCCTGAATGGCCTGAGGCGGCAACGGACCATTTTTTGCCAATGCCTTTAATCGCTGCAAGAGCTGGCTTTCGCGATCAGGCGCAAAAACGGGTTTATTGGTCCGCCTTTTTTGATGGGATATTTCCACTGCCAGTCCGGCACGGTCATTGAGTAATTTAACAATTTGTTGATCTATATGATCTATTCCACGCCGAACTTTTTCAAGTTTCACTTGACTTAGCCCCCCCTGATAGTAAGCATTGCTTCAACTTGCCGTATCCTATTTTGTAAGTGCTCGTGATCTTCGCGGCACAAAACCGGTTTGATTTCTTCGGCCATAATAATTTCCCGAATAAGACAGCGTTTTTCATACAGAACGATAACGTGCATCATCCGGCTATACAGTGTCTCTTTGTTCCCTTCGCTCCAGGCGGTTTCATAAGCTTTTAAACCATTTTTCAATTCAGCCGCCTGCGGACGCTCCTGCAAAAGCAGCCATTCCACCAAAATCGTTACCATGGCCGTCAACCCGGTCAAATAGGCTAAGAGGCGTCCTTTAAGATCAAACCAAAAAAACTTACCCAACCAGCCGATAGGCGTCCCGTCATTATAAGCAAGCCGTTCAAAAAATATCCAACCTAAAAAGAAAATACCCAGGCTGATGACAATCCCCCGGGCCCAATAGCCGTTCAAATCGGGTCCAATAAGAAAACGGACAATGCCAATGATGGTTCCAAAAAGCAACCCCCAAACAGCCGGACTGGAACATGCCACCGCGAGCTGTGTATGGCCGATCATTCCCGGCAATTGGGGAAAAATCCCCAAGCTGATTCCTTGAAAGCTGCCCGCCCCGGGATGGATCACGCTAATTCCAATTTCCAGCCCCACACCCAAACCAAGTCCGAGAATGGAAAAATCCATGATACTCCCGGTGTAGCGCAAACGGCTTTTAGGCCACAAACAGAGCCCGACCAACAGGGATGTTATCAAGGCCGCTTCAAGCGTCGCGCTCAACGCTGATGCTAAAATCGAGTCCTTACCCAGAATTAAAATTAAAGGAACCTCAATCACCATGGCAGCGGGAATAAGGAAGATCATCCCGGTTCCCAACGCGACAACAATGGACGAGACGGTCACGGTCCGGTTCTCCGCACTCAGCATCGTCCAAAAAAACAACATGACCAGTGGTGCTAAAAGCCGGTCCCCCGGCGGAATAAATAAAACAAAAAAAAGAACCGCCCCACCTTGAATAAAAAAGCGGACCGCAGGAGACAATTTTCGGAATTTTTGATAGGGTGTTTCAATCCAGCCCGCCATACCTAGATCTCCGAGTCTGTTTCTGTTTTCTTTGACTGTTCTTCACAAACAATATCCTGCAATACTCGCTGGGAATGCTGCCAGCAGATGCCGATCGTCATGATAACCAAAACTAAAAACCAAATAAAGTAGTCCCCTTTGGCCAGCGCCAATCCTGCGGAAAAATCCATAGTCTACCTCTTGCTACGTGTGTGTTTTTTTGTGCGACCGACCGGTCGCCCACTTGTCTTCCGAACCGGCCGGGACAAAGAACTGCTTTTCTCCGGCCTAAACTGACGAATCCTGCCAACCTCCGCATCTGATAAATAGCGCCATCGCCCGGCCAACAGCCCGGCAGAGGTTAAAAATCCAAATTTAATTCTTACGAGCCGGTCAACCGGATGCCCGATGGCCGCGCACATTTTCTTCACCTGATGCTGCCGGCCCTCGCGCAGCACTAATTCCACCACCGCATTCTTGCCTACCTTCCTGACCAGCCGTGCTTTGGCAGGCAGGGTTTTCTCATAACGACCCGACCAGGCCGGGATACGCACACCGGCGGCAAGCCTTTGAATTGCAGTTGGGGTGGGAACACCTTTTACGGTCGCATGATATGTTTTGGAAAATCCATAGCGGGGATGCATAAGCTTTTGCGCCAGATCCCCGTCATTGGTCAACATGAGAGCACCTGATGTATTAAAATCCAGTCTCCCGACCGGATAAACCCGGTACTTAACACCTTTGAGCAAGTCCACCACCGTGGTCCGCTTTTCCGGATCTTCCACCGTCGAAATAACACCTTCAGGTTTATTCATCAAAATATAAACCAGACGCTGCGGGAAAATGCGCTTGCCGGAAACTTTTACGGCATCTTTTTCAACGTTAATTCTGACAAAAGAATCCTTAACTGTTTCTCCATTGACCGTTACCCGGCCTGCTGATATCACTTCGTCCGCATCACGTCTGGAACACACGCCGGCATCTGCTAAAAACCGGTTAATGCGCACCTGAGCATCGGACGTCTCATGGGTTTCCATCATTACTCTCCTGCAGGATCATCTTTTTCCATTTCACTTTGTTGACCGGATGTTTTTTTTTCTTGTTCCAATTCCCCAGCCTGTATCTCGGCAGTCACGATTTCCTCAGCATGCGCGTGATCATCATTGTGCCCATTGCCGTCTTCCGGATGTGGTTCTTCTTCCAGCTCTGATAAATTGACGTTGTCATCTTCATCAGCTTCATCTTCATCCGTTTCATCTTCATCCGTTTCATCTTCATCCGTTTCATCTTCATCAGCTTCGTCTTCATCCGTTTCATCTTCATCAGCTTCGTCATTCTCTTTAGATGGATCTAACTCTATATCCGGCTTGCCATTACCGCTGTCATCGGCAACGATTTCATTTTCTTCCGCAGATGCTCCCACATCTGACTGGGATACTTCCGGTTGCTGTTCAGACTCCGCAGCCATGGTCTGCTCCTCGTCCGCTTCGCCTTCTTCGCCAACTTTGACTTTGGCAATTAATTCTCCCTGTTGATTCATTTCCCAGGCCTGGCCGGCATCATCCGACTCTAAAATATCCTGTAAATCTTTGAGCATGGGCATATCCGTGAGGTCCTTAAGCCCGAAATAGTGCAAAAATTCTTTGGTGGTGCCATAAAGAATTGGCCGACCTATAACTTCCTTACGTCCGACAATACGTATAAATTTTCTGTCCAGCAGCGCATTGACAACTCCGTCAGCTGAAACACCCCGGATATCCTCAATCTCAGCCTTGGTGATGGGCTGACGGTAGGCAATAATCGCGAGTGTTTCCAAAGCCGCGCGCGAGAGTTTATTACTCGTGCGTGTCTTGAACATTTTTCGAATCCAGGGAGCATACTGTACACGGGTCGCCAATTGATAGCCTTCCGCGATTTCCACCAAGTGAAACGCTCTTCCCTGCATATCATATTCAGCCTTCAATTCATCCAGGCACGCCAGAACCGTTCGGCGGTCCACATCTTCCAGCAGTCCCTGCATAACACCCAAGGACATGGGTTTGTCACCCACAAACAACAAACACTCAATAATCGCTTTAATCTCTTTTTGTTCCATTTAGTCTTCCTCCGTACCACTTGTCGCGATTTCACGCGCTGTACTGGTAAATTCATCCATACGATGAATTTCTATTTCATCAAATAAAGCACCCTGGACAATAATGACCGCCTTGAGGCGGGCTAATTCCAGCAATGCCAAAAAGGCGGCCACCATGGCAACCTTGCTCCCTTGGCGACGCATAAAATCCACAAACTGAATCCGTGCCGTTTCTTCCAGCGCATCTAAAATCTCATTGATTTTCTGACTGGTCTTGATCTCCTCACGCTGAATTTGTTTGAATGTTTCCGGCGTGGCATAGGCAACCACGCGTTTGAACGCGGTCAACAGATCAAACATGTTCACTTCCTTAAATTGTACCGCCGGTTCATCCTTGACGTGTTTTTCCAGGTCCTCATCACTGGGGTGGGCGGCCCGCCGCCAAAAAACCCGGCGCTGCTCGATCTCATTGTGGTCCAAACCACCGGCAACCTCTTTGTACCGTTTGTATTCCAAAAGCCGACGAATCAAGTCGGCGCGCGGATCAAGCTCCTCGCCGTCTTCCAATGCCAGTGATTCTTTGGGCAAAAGCATGCGCGATTTGATATGCATCAGTGTTGAGGCCATAAGAATGAAATCACCTGCCACTTCAAGATCCATTTCTTTGATCAAAGAAACGTACTCCATGAATTCTTCCAGAATTTTTGCGATCGGAATATCATAGATATCAATCTCGTTTTTTTTAATTAAATACAACAGCAGATCAAACGGCCCGTCAAACACATCCAAATTCAGACGGTAGGTCATGCTCAGCTCCTTCCCGATGTCAATGAAGACCACTGCATGGCTTTCCGGACAGCCTGCATGGTTTCCTGCGCTCTTTGCCTCGCCCGTTGCGCGCCCTGGGCCAGGATGGCTTTCAACCGTTCCCGATCATCAGCATACAACGCGCGCTTTTCACGAATCGGAGAGAGTATCCCGTCTAAAATAGGCATCAACGCTTTTTTACAAACCATACAACCACGCTTGCCTTCCCGGCATTCCGTCTCAATCAAAACCGCATCTTTGGACGCATACATTTTAAATAAAGCCAGAACAACGCATCCCTTGGGATTACCCGGTGTATTCACGTGGATTTTCTGAGGATCAGTATACATCTGTTTAATTTTTTTCTCCACGACTTCTGTCGTGTCTGAAAGATGGATTGAATTCCCATAGCTTTTACTCATCTTTCTACCGTCTGTTCCCGGAACTTTAGGACTCTCGGTTAGCATGGATTGCGGTTCCGGCAGGGTCTCACCGTATAAATGATTGAATCGCCGACCGATTTCCCGGGTAATTTCCAGATGCGGCAGCTGATCCTGGCCCACTGGAACATGGGTTGCCCGATAGAGTAAAATATCAGCGGCCTGTAAAACCGGATACCCCAAAAATCCCAGGGTAGAAAGATCACGATCCTGCAATTCCTGCTGCTGCTCTTTATAAGTCGGACAGCGCTCTGCCCAAGCCAAGGGTGTCAGCATTCCTAAAATAACGTACAATTCTGAGTGTTCCCGGACTTCCGATTGAACAAACATGGTTGTTTTTTCCGGATCAAGACCCACTGCCAGCCAATCCAGGAGTAATTCCATGGAATTTTGCACTATGTTGCCGGGACCTTTATATTCTGTGCTCAAGGCATGAATATCCGCCACCATAAAATAACACTGCGCGCCACTCTCCTGCATTTTAAAATAATTTTTCAGGGCGCCTTCCAAATGACCTAAATGAAGACGGCCGGTGGGCCGCATGCCGCTTAAGATAATTTTTTCCTGCTCAGCCATCGTCCATCCTTTCCCTAAACCGCCTGTGCTGCACCTTCGATCGCATCATTCAAATAAAAGGATTGCCAAACGGCGCCAATAACAATTTTATAAAAAACGAAATCGGAACCATAATAACCCCTAATAAACCCGTGGCAAAAAGCGCCATTAAAATCAAAAAAGAATATCTCCCGATTTTCTGAAATTGATATGCCCACGGACCCGGCAGAATCGTTGTGAGAATTTCAGCGCCATCCAATGGCGGCAGTGGGATCAAATTGAAAGCCGCCAGGATAATATTAATATTCAATGCTGCATATAAAACATTGCGTATTCCATTATTTTCCATCAACCCCATGTATCTTGCCAGCCAACCAACCAGTAATATCGCGATTGCCATTAGGATATTTGCTGCCGGACCGGCCAGAGAAACCAACAACATATCACGTTTGGGATTTTTAAAATTGTCCGGTGAGACTGGTACCGGTTTGGCATATCCAAAAACCATGGTTCCGCGCGACATCATAATGAGAAATAAGGGAAGCAACACTGTTCCCCAAAGATCGACATGCCGCATGGGATTCAATGTCAATCTACCCATCATTTTGGCAGTAGCATCACCGAGGCGATTGGCCATCCAGCCATGGGAATATTCATGGATGACAATTGCCAGCAGCAACCCGGGAGCGAAAATGATTATTTGCATTACTAATTGAGAACCCATAAAAACCCCACTTTAATATCCTTGCGCTATCTGTTTTCCCAAAAGGGTGTTTTTCGATAAATATCCACGGTCTTACCCGGCATCCGGCATTCGCCCCCGCATACGCGGGGCAAGCTGGGCAAGTACACCGGGCAGGCTGCCCCGACCTGATAAATACTATTTCTTTGGGATGCTATCGCAGCCCATCGTGTTCGCACTGGCACGATAAAACCTTTTTAATCAAACACTTTTCAGGAATTCACGAGGAACATAAACCCCCAAAACACGAAAAAAAAATTCTGTAAAATGAAAAAAAGTTTAGCAAAGTTAACCAAGGCTGTCAACGACTTATATAGAACACTTTTTTTTAAAAAAACAATTGATTTTAAATGTTTTTCAGGGACATTCCGGTCAATTCCAGGAAGAAAAATGCTTCAGTATTGTTCGGATTGCGTCTTCATGGCCTGTCCCAAAAAAAAGCAGTCCTTTTTCATGGCCGCCCATAATAACCGTCCCGCCTTTGAGAACATTACGATCACTTATCAAGGCGGCAATCGCGCGTGCCATTTCCGGTGTTCCATAGGTTGCCTGGGAAGACGTGGTGGGCAGTACATTCCGGTATTTTTCCCACATCCCTTGATGATGTATGTGAATCACGTTGGAAATACTTTGAAACTGACGGTAAATGTATGCATGCGTCATGGACTCAGAGGAAGCCTGGATGGGTCCCTGACAGTCAAGCCGGTTTTCTTCCAGATCAAATCCAACCACCCGGGTTACATGTTCGGATGCAATAGATACCAGATGACCCGTCTGGGTTCCGGTAACAATGAAGTCATCTGTTTTGTCAATCCGCAGACTGACATTGCCGTACCCGATCCCGGCTGAATCCACACCCACCAAACCTTTGGCAAGCAACCGGCTGCGGATGGCATCCATGGCTTTCCACGGCCAGGCAGTATCTGCCCTGGTTTTGGTCCAGTGGCAATTAAATTTTAAAACACCTTCTCTGGGTTCCGGCATCGAACTCATCGGTGGTCGGGATAAAGACTCAGGATACTTCTTTCTTCCGCCTCACAGACTCCCCGCTCCGTAATCAATCCGGTCACAAGATGTGCCGGGGTCACATCAAATCCGTAATTAGCGACCGGACTACCCTTCGGGGTCAACAATACCTGTTTGATTTCCCCGTCGCATACGCCCTGAATCTTCCTGACTTCTTCCCCGCCCCGTTCTTCAATGGGAATTTCCTGCAACCCATTGCGCATGGTCCAGTCAAATGTGGAAGACGGCAGCGCGACATAAAAAGGAACCGTATTATCTTTGGCAGCCAGTGCTTTTAGGTAGGTCCCGATTTTATTGGCCACGTCACCTGTCCGGGTCGTGCGGTCACTCCCCACGATCACCATGTCAACCATCCCGTGCTGCATCAGGTGACCGCCGGCATTGTCCACAATCACGGTGTGCGGAACATGATGCTGTCCCATTTCCCAAGCGGTGAGACGCGCACCTTGGTTCCAGGGGCGTGTCTCATCCACCCAGACATGCACCGGGATGCCGGCATCGAACGCAGCATAAATCGGTGCGGTTGCTGTTCCATAATCAACACATGCCAACCAACCGGCATTGCAATGCGTAAGAATGTTGACCGGCTTCCCGTCCTTGGATTCGCTGATTTTCCTGATAATATCCATACCATACCCGCCAATCTTCCGGCATGCGTCCTCTTCCTTAAGTGCAATGGCAATGGCATTGCTCATCGCAAGCGATTTTTTCTCACCCAGGTCATTGCCTTTGGCTATTTTGGAAAACTGTAAATCAACCGCCCAGGCCAAATTCACTGCAGTAGGACGTGATGCTTTCAGTTTTTCAGCGGATTCCATCACAAAAGCATCAAACCGGTCGGCCGGCGCTTCCAATGTGGCAATATACATCCCATACGCCGCTGCCACACCAATCAAAATCGCACCGCGAACATGCATCTCCCCGATAGCACGCACAAAATCATCGACCTGTTTTAATTCCTCAATTACAAACGCATGCGGTAGACGTGTTTGATCAATAATAAATACCGTATCTTTTTTCCGGTCATTGAGCCAGATGGTCTTCGTCGCTTTCCCATTAACTTTCATCACTTCCTCCAGGTTGATCAATTGCTTGGCATTGTAGCATAGGTGAGGAACCCCGCCGTGCTATTTATCGTGCCAGCGCGAACACGATGGACAGCCTGCCCCGCGAACTTGCCCAGCTTGCCCCGCGTATGCGGTGGCGAATGCCGGGTGCCGGGTAAGCCCGTGGATTTTTATTTCTTCTTAGAAAAATTTTCAGAAAGCATTTCAAAAAGCAGCGCCTCTGTCACCGTATAGGGATTATTCATATGATTGTGTGAATGAATTGCCTTGGCAGCATAGCATTTTTGTTCTTCTTGGGTCAGGACTATTTTTTTTGGAAAAATTTTTCCCAAAAAAACCTGAAATGCTCCCCAGTGTTCCAGGCGCAAAAGACTCAAAACCCGGTTGGCCTTGCTGCTCACGCTTGCGCATCGCTTCATCTGGCTGGTTAAAAGATACCCATTGGCCCGTCCATGGGGTATCTTTTTATGATACGTCAAGGGATATCCCAAGGCATGCACGGTTGCGGTTCCGGCGGTTGCGATCACCATCCCCCCCAGTGTGGATGCCAGCATGAGCTTTTCCCGTACCCCTCGGTTGATATCCTCGTGCTCCAGATTGAGCATACATTCGCGAAAAATTTGAAGTCCTTTTTCAGCCAGGGTATCGGTTAAAACATTGGCTTTTTTTGAAATGTACCCTTCCAAAAGATGCGAGAGCGCATCAATTGCGGTATCCAGGGTAATGGCCCACGGGAGATCCAGTGTATAGACCGCATCAACCAACGCCAGCTGGGGAAATGTATAATAGCCGGCAAATGCCCTTTTGGACCCTTTCCTTTGATCTGTCAACACGCCATACGGTGTTACTTCGGTTCCGGTCCCCGCCGTAGTGGGTATTGCCACAATGGGCAACGCCGGTGTCAAATAGTCCATCGTATACAATTGTTCCGGTGCCATACCGGGATTTGCCATCAGGACGGCCATGGCCTTGGCCGCATCAATGGCAGAACCACCGCCTACCCCGACAACCACGCTTACCGCTGCTGCGCGTCCACAGGCCGCACCGTTTTCCACGGTTTCAAAGGAAGGATCCGGTTCAACGCCGCAAAACAATTCATAACCTAAATCGGCCTTTGCCAGACTTTTTTTCAAATCATCCAGGGAACCGTTTTTCGCTGCCGAAGTTTTACCGGTTACCACCAGTGCTTTTTTTCCAAACCGCGTCCATTCCTTGGTTTGCGCTGTCACACAATGATTGCCAAAAAACAGTCGCGTCGGATTATAAAATTGAACAGACATCAAGCCGCCTCTCACTTAAAACCAGGGTGTGTCCACCAACTTGATAACCGGTTTGAATCGCTTTTTCCACGCACTCAAAATCGGCTCTCGAATTTCGGGATAAAACGTCAACTGCTTTAGCTCTGCCGGTGTAACCCAGCAAACACCTTTCAGTCTGCGGTCGGGATTCAAATGAAGCCGGCCACCTTGCAAGCGGGCATAAAACGTCAAATTTAAAATATGCCGTTTTCCCCGTGGTGCAATGGATTCATTAATAAAAAGCAAGGAACCCACCTTTATTTCCAAAGAGAGTTCCTCCATAAATTCACGCGCCAAACCAGCCTCACAGGTCTCACCCCACTCAAGTCCGCCTCCGGGAAGTAAAAAATATTCCTTGCCCGCACGGTGATGTTTAACCACCAGCAACTTACCCTTTTGTACCACCACACCGCCCAAACGAATACGGGGTAACCGCTCTTGGGCAGTACTCACAATAAGCTCCCCTGTTCTCTTGGCGGCAGGCTTATCCCCAGATGTGTATAGGCTGCCAACGTTACCTTGCGCCCCATCGAGGTTCTTTGTAAAAACCCGGTTTGAATTAAAAACGGTTCATAAACATCTTCCAGCGTCCCGGTTTCTTCCCCCAGGGCAACCGCAATGGTTTCAATCCCTACCGGTCCGCCGTTATAATGTTCAATAATGATCTTCAGCAGCCGGCGGTCCATCATATCCAATCCCCTCGCATCAATTTCCATCATCCCCAATGCTTCAGATGCAATCTGTTTATCCATCTTGCCGGCGTTTTTTACTTGCGCATAATCCCTGACTCTTTTTAGCAACCGGTTGGCAATACGCGGCGTCCCTCGCGAACGACGCGCAATCTCCAGGGCGCCATCCTTATGCAAGACGAGTGAATAAACCGATGCTGATCTCTCGATGATTTGCTGCAATTCCTCGGGTTGGTAAAAATCCAGCCGGTGCGAAACTCCAAAGCGGTCCCGCAGCGGCCCGGTGATCAGCCCGGCCCGGGTGGTCGCGCCAATGAGCGTGAATTTGGGTAAATCCAAACGAATGGAACGCGCACTGGGTCCTTTGCCAATAATAATATCCAGGGCAAAATCCTCCAAAGCCGGATACAATATTTCCTCCACCGAACGGTTCAGACGATGAATTTCATCAATAAACAAAATATCATTGGGTTGCAAATTGGTAAGAATAGCCGCCAGATCCCCAGGGCGTTCAATGGCCGGACCGGAAGTCACCTTGATATGTACACCCATTTCATGGGCCATAATCATACTCAGTGTTGTCTTTCCCAACCCGGGAGGTCCTAAAAACAAAACATGATCAAGCGGCTCCAAGCGTTCACGCGCAGCTTGAATAAATATCTGCAAAGCCCTTATTATTTTTTTTTGACCTACAAATTGATCGAGACTTCCAGGCCTTAAGCTAAGCTCTGCTTCCTGCTCGGATTGAATTAAATCCCGATCAGTTATTTTCTGTGTTTTTAAATGTTCCTGCGCTTCCGGCTCCAAATCATTGCCTCCCTGGACAATCCAACATATACCTACAACGTTTTTAAAGCTTTTTTCACAAACTCAGCAACCCGATCCTGCCCTGCCTGTACGGCAGGCAAATCCTGTCCTGCAACCTTTTGCAGGGCGTTACGTGCCTGTGCAGCGGAATATCCCAGTGTCAGCAATGCTTCCAGCGCTTCGGCAAAAGCATCCCGGTCCGCCGGTCGTGCTGCCCGAGCTGTGTCCTGAGAAATTTCCAGCTTATCTTTCAATTCCAAAACAAGGCGTTCTGCTGTTTTGAGGCCGACACCTGGTATTTTGGATAACATGGCAGCATCCTGCCGCATCACAATATCTTCCAATTGCGCCTGGGTCAATCCGGATAATACCGCCAAAGCTAATTTAGGTCCGACTTTGGCGACACCCAGAAGTATTTTAAACAACCAGCGGTCCGAGGGTTGTAAAAAACCAAAAAGCTGCTGCGAGTCCTCGCGTTGAACATGCCATGTATGCACCACCACAGGATCTCCGCTATTGGGCAAACGGGAAATATCCGATGCCGGCATACTTATTTCATAACCAATACCATTTACATCAATACTACAGGTCGTCATGCTTTTGGACTCTAATATCCCCTTTACAAATGCGATCATCACTTTCAACCTTTCAGTTTTCTTTTTGGATATTACAGGGATTATTCTTTTTTGAAAAGCATTTTATCGTATCAGCGCTTTAAAATATGAGAATAACGACGCGAATGGGCATGGCATATTGCAATTGCCAAAGCATCCGCCGCATCATCCGGTTTGGGAACCTTTGTTAAACCCAACAGCATTTTCACCATGCGTTGAATTTGAAGTTTGGGTGCGGCACCATATCCGGATACGGCAATTTTTATTTCCGCGGGTTTATATTCTTCCACTTCCAAACCCGCCTGAATACAGGTAAGCACAATAACACCGCGCGCTTGCCCGACATCGATCGCTGTTTTAACATTCTTCGCAAAAAAAAGTTGTTCAACCGCAACCTCCTGCGGTTGATGACTCTTTAAAATGTCACAAAGTGCTTGATGAACAGCCAACAGGCGTTCGGAAAAACGCATTTTAGCGGATGTTTCAATGACACCATAATCATTTGCTTCCAAATGATTCCCAGCCAACGTGATAACACCCCAGCCGCAGCGTCCATATCCAGGATCTACTCCCAGTATTTTAATTTTTTGACTCACCAATCTTTTTCTTCCTGTCCCCAGCTATCACCAAACTCTTGCTTTTTATTATCCTGGCGCTTCTGTTTCTGGCGTTGCTGGTCACGATCCTGCTGCTCAGCATTGTCCAGCTTATCTTGCATTTCCTGCGGCAACGGCGGTGGTGGCTGCTGCGGCGGCGGTTGATCCTGCGGCTTCTGCTCCGGCGGCGGTTGGTCCTGCGGCTTCTGCTCTGGCGGCGGTTGGTCCTGCGGCTTCTGCTCCGGCGGCGGTTGGTCCTGCGGCTTCTGTTCTGGCGGCGGTTGGTCCTGCGGCTTCTGCTCTGGTGGCTGTTGCTGTTGCTGTTGCTGTTGCTGCTGCTGCTGCTGTTGTTGTTGCTGCTGCTGCTGCTGCTGTTGTTGCTGCTGTTGCTGTTGCTGTTGCTGTTGCTGCTGCTGTTGCTGTTGATTTGATGAGTTACTACTACTACCCCCACCGCCGCCACCGCCGCCGCCACCGCCGCCACCGCCGCCGCCACCGGAAGAATCACTGTCTTTTTGACGTTTTTTGGCTATCTGGAGATTGTGTTCAACATCAGCATCACGAGGCGCGATTTCTTTCGCACTTTCATACGCTGTAACTGCCTGTTTATACCGTTGTAATCGCATTAAAGCATTTCCCATATTATAGTGGGCTTCATACATATCCGGGTCCGCCTGCAATGCACGATCGTACATCTTGATGGCCTCTTCATAATCATAATCTTTCATGGCCTTATTGCCTTCAACAAACTGCCGCTGCGCACAACCGGAACCGCCACCCGCGAGTGCCACCAATACGATAACAATAAGTACACGTCCGGCCATCATCCTAATTCGCCTTCTTCCCGGTCGGGAACCAAGTCGTTCTTCTACCAAAAAATATCTCCAGCATAATCAGAAGCAATGCCAGCAGTGCCGGCCACAAATACCACTCCTGATAAACAGCCTTCTTCTTTTTCTCGGTATGTTCAGTCTTGGTCAGACGTCCGATTTCAGCGTAAGCTTTCAGTAAGCTCTCATTGGTTGCCGCTGCATAAAATTTTCCGCCGGTTTCCTCGGCAATTTGTTCCAAGAGTGCTTCGTCCAGCTTTGTAATGACCGGTTGCCCCATGTACATTTTATACTTAAGTACGCCGCTTTCATCCTCACCATCAGGAATTTTGGCGCCTTCAGAAGTTCCAACACCAATGGTATAAATCCGGGTTCCCGCCTTCTTCGCCGCTTTCATCGCATCCACCGGCAACATCCCTTTGGTGTTCTCGCCATCCGTCAATAAAATCATCACAGCTTTACTCTGACTTTCCTTGCCAATACGATCGAGGGCGAATTTAATGGCATCACCGATCGCGGTTCCCTGCACAGGTAAAAAATTGGTGCTGACAATGTCTACCATCATTTTCGCAGTACGGTAATCCTGGGTGAGCGGCGACTGCAGCGAAACCGATCCGGCAAAAACCACCAGCCCGATCCGATCATCGGTGATTTGTTCAATAAATGATTTAACGGCCAACTTGGTGGCTTCCATACGATCAGGTGTAAGATCAGTCGCCCGCATGGATGAAGAAAGGTCCACCAAAAGCATGATATCCACGCCTTTTTTGGTGAGTTCTTGTTCAATAAAAATAGGATTACCGCCGGGTCGGGCGATCGAAAGCGCTACTAAAAAAACTGCACTGAGCAGCAACCCAACTCGAATAAATCCATTTCGACCTACAACTTGCAATGTTGGATTCAACATTTTAAAAATAGCTGCATCGCTAAAACGAATCATGGCATGCTTTTGACGTTTGCTCTCCCACCAACGCAGTAAAAAGAAAACCGGCACAACACCCAGCAAGTACAACATTTTTGGCTCAATAAAAATTATTTCACTCATGAAAACGACCTCAACCAGGTAGCAGACAAAAGCGCCTCCAACACCAGACTCCCCAAAGCGATCATCAAAAACAGCATAAACAACTCTTTATAATGCGGGTCCTTGCGTTTCTTTTCATCTTTGATTAACTTGTCAATTTTGGCATAAATTTCATTAAGTGATTTTTCGTCAACAGCGCGAAAATATTCACCATTGGTTTTTTCCGCCACCTGTCCTAAAACATCATCATTGGGTTCATCCCAGCGCATGGGTTTTCCATCCACAACGAACTGGCTCTTGACGCCAAATTGATCCGTCGTATAAACCGGCGCGCCGCCTTCGGCACCAATACCTACTGTAAATATGCGGATCTTTTTAGCTTCTGCAATCTCCGCTGCTTTCAAAGGTTCCTCGCCGCGATTATTGGTTCCATCAGTCGCCAGAATAACCACGTTGGTCTGGCCGTCAAATTCGGACAACCGGTTGACTGCCGAGAGAATTCCATCGCCAATCGCAGTACCGTCCGCATCGACTGTATTAAGGTCAATTTCGTTGATCGATGTTTTCAAAATCTCATAATCCATGGTGAGGGGAGACTGGGTAAAACTCTTCGCCCCAAAAACCACCACACCAACTTTATCATTTTTAATCTTGTCCACAAAATCCGATAAAACTTTTTTCTCAGCGGTAATCCGGTCCGGTTTTAAATCCTCGGCTACCATGGAGCCGGAAAGGTCAACGACCAGCATAATGTTAATGCCCTTGAGTTTGACCTCGCTTTCCCCTTTCAGAGCCTGGGGACGCAGCACAGCGACAACCAATGCGGTGATGGCTAAAATTCTTAAGAATAGCGGGAGATATCTTAAATAAACAGACAGCGAAGGACGGTAATCCGCTAAAGCAAATGCTTTGCTAAAAAAGATACCCTTGCTTTTCATACGGTCACGGATTGCCATGAAAACAATTAACAGCACCGGTAGAACAACCCAGATTAGATGAATATTATTCCACTTCACCACTTTCTCCCCTGTCGTCTTTGAAAAAAGTTTACAATCGAATCTACATAGGACTGGCCGGTATCAAGGTCCGTAAAATCAACCATGCACCGTTTCATCACCGCTTCCAATGATTCCTTATGGGTCTGAGCCAATTCTTTGAAACGTCGACGGGCTTTTTTACTCCCGGTATCAAAAACAACCCGCTTCCCGGTTTCAGGATCTTCCAGCTCAACAATACCCATATTAGGGATTTCACGTTCCCGTCTATCGGTCAAAAAAAGCGCATTGACGTCATGCCGGAAATTGGCGCGCCGCAGATTTTCCTCAAAATCAATCTCTGTAAAAAAATCCGAAACTAAAAAAACCGTGCTTTTCTTTTTAACCAGATGGGTTAAAAACTCCAGCGCACAATTGACATCGGTTTTGTTCGACTGCGGTTCAAACGCAATCATATCCCGAATCACGCGCATAACATGCGAACTTCCCTTGTTGGCAGGAATGAAGTGTTCAACCCGGTCACTGAAAAGCACCAAACCGACGCGATCACTATTTTTGCTGGCGGAAAATGCCATGGAGGCGCAAAATTCCACTGCCATCTGCCGCTTAATTCGATTGATCGTTCCAAAATCCGTCGAATTGGAAACATCAATCAATAAAAGCACCGTCATTTCCCGTTCTTCTTCAAACTGCTTAACGTGGGGAACATTTAGCCGCGCAGTAATATTCCAGTCAATATTACGCACATCATCGCCTTCGACATACTCGCGAACATCTGCGAATTCCATTCCCTGCCCCTTGAAGCTGGAGCGATAAGCGCCCGCCAAGGTGCTATTCACCAAAATTCGATTAACGATCTCTATTTTCCGGACTTGCTTTAAAACATCTTTAATATCTAATTTCATGTATCCCCTCCGTGTCCGATACTTTCGCTAACCTGCCGGGCACCTTTAAGGAACTTTCACTGTTTTTAAAATTTCATCAATAATATTTTCCGAACTGATTTCTTCCGCTTCCGCTTCGTAGCTGACCGAAATTCTATGCCGAAGAACATCATGCGCAACTGCTTTGACATCATCGGGTGTTACATAGCCGCGCCTTTCCATAAATGCGTTTCCCTTGCAGCCGACGGTCAAATAAATCGAGGCACGCGGCCCCCCGCCGTACTGAATTAAATTTTTAATTTTCAATCCGTACCGTTCGGGATAGCGGGAGGCAAAAACAATATCCACAATATAACGTTTAATTTTATCATCAATAAAAATACCGTTAATCGAATCTCTGGTAGCAACAATGTCTTCCGGTGTGCAAACCGGACTGGCTTTGGGATGGATACTTTTGGTAAAACGGTTGATAATCTCAAATTCATCGTCCGGTGTGGGATACCCGATAACAACTTTGAACATAAAACGATCCACCTGCGCATCAGGCAAGGCATAGGTTCCTTCCGACTCAATCGGATTTTGGGTGGCTAAAACCAGAAACGGTTTATCCAGTTTGAAAGTCTTACCGCCAATGGTCACCTGTTTCTCCTGCATGGCTTCTAAAAGCGCCGCTTGAACCTTGGCAGCAGCACGGTTAATTTCGTCAGCAAGAACAATATTGGCAAATATCGGTCCCTTTTTAATGGAAAATTCAGCCGTTTTTGCATTATAAATATTGGTTCCAATAATATCCGAGGGTAATAAATCAGGTGTAAACTGGATGCGGGAAAAGTTGGCTTGAATACATGTTGCGAGTGTCATCACCGCCAATGTCTTTGCCAGTCCGG
Source organism: bacterium (assembly GCA_021108215.1). Lineage (NCBI taxonomy): Bacteria > bacterium. Next base: position 80,788 of record JAIORK010000050.1, read on the forward strand.
GAACCCCTTCCAGTAAAATATGTCCCTGCGTCAGCAGTCCCATCAACAATCCACGAATCATAATCGGCTGCCCAACAATAACTTTTTGCGTTTCAGAGATAATTTTCTCCATCGCAATGCTCATCTCTTTTCCCTTGCTGTCGAGTTCATGAACTTCCGGCATGGTACAATCCCCTTTCACTCCCGTGATTTATTATTTCCTATGGGTCGTCACGCTCCGGTCACGCCGGAGAATCAATCCTCGTCGTCCGCTTGTTTCTTTTTCTCTGCCTTGCGCTGCTTAATTTTTATTTTCCGGCCGGCCTCAATAAAATCATTTACCGTACCGTGCAATTCAATCATTTTTTCTTCATCCGGAACATACCCGGCAAATTTCGCCTTATCAGCAACTTCAAAAAATTCTTGCAGTGCCAGCATGTTTTTTTGCGGGATATGAAATTCCGTCAATTTTTCCAACAGCATCGTTGTGTTGAGAACATGAACATCTAAACTAAACTTATTTTGCAGATAATCCAGCAAAGACCGGCTGAGTGCGGCATAATATTCTTCCAGGTTATCCGCCTCAGCATGTGTAATTGCGGTTTGCAGCGCTTGTAGCCCCGTATCTTCATGATTTATCCGGGGGCTGGTTGGTTTACGCATCACCACCAAAGCAATCACACCCACCAGTACGCCGACGGCCAGCGGAACAATCACTGTCAGGGGGAGTCCGCCGGCATTGGCAACCATCGTATTTGAACCAGCTTCAACATTTTCCCTTTTGAATCTTTCGTATTCCTCCGTTGGTTCCACCTCTAAAAAAACCACATCTGTTTTGCCGTTTTTCAGGAGATTGGATGTCGGATCCTGGTAAGTAATAATCGCTGAAGCAATGGAAAGGCGGCCGGTCTCAATCGGTTCCAAAAGCCAGACGCGTTTCATTTCTTTATACCTTTCCCGCCCTTCGCCTTTTTCACGTGTGCGCTGATTTTCATTGAGGACTCTGAACTGGGCAAAAGATGGCGGGGTCAAGGCCGGCGCCATGGTTTCCGTCCCGAAATTAATAATAATTAAAAACTGGACTTTTTCTCCAAATTTCACTTTGTCTTTTTCAATCAATGCCCGGTAATTAACTTCATCCAGGGCAAAGACCGCTGTCGCGACAGAAACGGCCAACGCTAAAAAAACAACAATCTCCACTACTTTCCGAAAAATCATTCTTCCTCCAAAGATCATTCAATTTATAGCACACGATTCCACAATAAACTTTGCCGGATGGTAAACAGGAACCGGATTCAAACAACCGGTGAGTGTTACCTGCAAACCGATGCCGGACATTATCCATACCACGGCATTCTATTTTATATAAATTTCCGTATAAAATCGAATCTTTTCTTAAATTCCAAGGTTTTTTCTTTGCGAACCATCGCTATTAAGTCCAGTGATATTCGTGACGAAAATAAGTGCATAGAAAAAAGACTCACTTTGAAAACTATTGTTTATTTCAACGATTATGCTATTATTGAAGCAGCCTTAAACTTTTGTTGTCTTACCATACCATAATATTGCCTTAGGAGAAACCATGTCATCAGATAGCAATCACTTACTCGTCCCTGGTATAACTTCCCAAAGTATCGTCCGGATGGCAACGGCCGCGATAATCATCTGGGTACTTTTTATCCTTACCGGATTATTACTTGGACTGCTAAGTTTGGGTTTTGCGGGCTTAAGCTTACTTTTATCCCTTTTGGGTGGAAGTGGACTGGGATTTTTTTTCAGCCGGCCCGATACCAACCAAGCAAAAAACGGCAACCAAGATTTTTTAAAATTACGTCTTGAAAGATTGGGGGTCGGTGAAGATCCTGGTCCCCTGTTGGAGCAGACAGACGATGCATTATTACTTGCTTCTGAAAAAATTCGCGGAACCCTGATCAACCTCCAACAACAGCTTGAATTGTCTGCCGGCAGTGCTGAAAAACTCCAAGACTATCGTCATGAAGTAACCGAAGCTTTTGACATGGTTTCACAACTGGTAACCTCAATTGAACAAATCACAACTGCGGCCGCTCATCAAAGCGAAGGTATTATTGAAACATCCTCATTGGCGGATAGCATCCACGCATCGTTTGCCAGTATCGATGAATTCCTCTCTGCCGCAGTGAAAAAAAACAATGCCGCTCTGGAAACAACGACGGAAAACAGCAAGGCCGCTACAAAATCAGTGGATTTAATGCTTAAAATCAAATACACACTTAATTCCTACGTCGCACTGATTGAGGCCATGGGCGGTTCCAGTCATGAAATCGGTAAATTCGTAGAAATCATTAAAGGCATTGCTTCACAAACCAATTTATTGGCGCTCAATGCCGCCATTGAGGCTGCACGCGCCGGTGAACATGGCCGGGGATTTGCCGTGGTTGCCGATGAAGTAAGAAAACTGGCGGAACAGAGTTCCAATTCAGCCAAAGATGTTACGATCATTATCAAAACAGTTGTCCAACAGACGCAAAAGGCCATGGAAATTTCCACCGCCAATGAAGATACCATCGCGCATGTACAAAGCGTGGCCGATGCCTCTCAAAAGGCACTTGGTTCCCTCGATAGCACCATGCATGAATTTGCCGGTCAGTTTGACGAAATCAGAAAATTAATTAAAACCCAGCTGGGTAGCGTTGATACCATCAAGGTTAAAATGCAGGATATGAGTTCCATCTCTGAAGAATTTTCAGCCACCACGGAAGAACTCAGTGCCGCCAGTGATGAATTAAAAAAACGTCTGATTCACCTAACCCAATTTTTCAAAAAATTATAAAAATACCACGTACTGCATCCAGCATCCAGCATACGCCGGACAAGTTACGCCGGACGCAGTACACCGGGCAAGCTGCCCATCGTGTTCGCGCTAACACGATAATTTTTTAAATAAAAACCCACAGACTTACCCGGCATTCGCCGGGCAGGCAGCTTGTTGTTTTTTTATTTAAAATCACTATTCTCTATCCACTCATTAAATGTACCTCAGAAGCCATAAATCCGGCAATAATGCCGATCATACCGCCTTTTTGACGCAATATTTCCAAAATTTTCAAAGCTTCCATTTTATTAAATCCAGACTTTGTTCCCAAATCCAATGACCGAATCGTTTCTTCAATCAAATCAGTGGCTTTTTCAATACCCACTGTCTCAGAAAATTTATCAATAATCTCGCTTTTGGCCAGCGTGTCTCCCATCCTTCTCACCCCACTCCTTTTTTTTCTGCGACTAAACTTCGGGTAATAACATCACAACACTGGTAGTATTGTGAAAACCACTAAACTGGCCGCTGCGGCGACATATCTCACCGTAGGTTTCAAAACCGATTAATGGAATATCGCCAAGAATACCTACCATTTCCTTGATACCTTTTTCGAAATCGTCTCCTAAAATAATCCCACGGCAAACACAGTCAAAAATCAAGGCGCCGGCCAGTTTCTTACCCTGCATTTGTTCAAAAGCATTCTTGGCTGCTTGCTTGGCAGAATCAATTTGATCCTGCTTGGGACTTTTCATGATTTTAAATTTGGCGCCTTCGGGAATAGTACATGCAAAATTCAGCGATCCGTCATCATTTTTAGAAAGCGGTACACGGACTTTATATTCAGCGGCAGTCGCCAAACCCATCTCATACCGGATCAGAACACTCCCGATTTCCGAAGCTTTCTCCAAATTATCCACATCAATCCCCTCTATCTTGGCTTCTTCGCGAATCCGGTCTTTCCAGACATCCCAAGCTGGTTTGCCGTCAACTTCAAAAAGAACATTTTCAGTCGCTTTGGTAACGGTCAATTGGTCGGTCACCGGTGAGTGTCCATGCTTTGATCCGATCCCCGCCGGACTCTTGGAATCAATAACACACATAACCACGGAGTCGCTGGTAATATCATCGTTGCAGAAAACAAAAGTTTGTTTAAATCCCAGATCGTCCCCTGCTGCACCGCCGGCCAAACTTACATTGGAACCCAAAATTGACATGGCTGCCATAACCGCCTCTTCACCGCGACCTGCCAGCCCATCTATAAGCATAATTGCCGAACGATTCGGTAGATCACTGTTTTTTCCCGGCACTGCATCAATTACTTTTTTTACACAGCTTTCTGTATCATCATGCAATCCGGTTGCCATGCCGACATGGTAGGCGTACTCTTCACATTTCGAGAAAAGCACAAGTGTGACTGATTCTTTCACAACCGCTTTTTCTGTAAACTCACCGGCTGTTGTACATCCAATCAGCGGGACATCTTTTAATTCAGCGCGAATGGCTTGCACAAGCGTTTTATAATCATATTTAATTGAAGATAAAACCATAACAAACCCGGCATCCTGACCTTCCAAACCGGCCTTCGCCTCTTTTGCCAGCTTGCTGCCTAATATACCTGCATCTGTTTCACTTCCAATTGCCGTTGCCATTTTTAGTCCCATTGTCCCATTCCTTTCTCAATTGAATTTTCCCACGACGATTGCATTATAAAAAACCAGCCAAAATTTGTCAATTTTTACGTTAATAACAAAGTCGTCTGTTTAACAACTTTTTATAAATTCCAATAATTAAATAGTGATGATAATTCCCTACTTCTCCCAGCATCAAACACTATACCGTTAAGTATCGGAAAACATAAAAAAAAATGAATAAATTTTATCCTTTTTTATGCAATTACCAATCAATCTCATCCGTTATTAATTTGGGCTTTCTCAAGGATGCCCCGGGCCGAAAAGGATATCCGGCCTTGGTCATTTCCCTCATGGTTTTTAGTATTTCTTCCGGTGTTTGTGTGAAAATATCTTTTGTCTGCTTTGGTGTATGTCTTTGATAAACATTTGTATTTTGAAACCGATAAAGAACCTCTTCTCTGCGGCGGGCCCGGGCCAGTACTTGATCAGCTATTGTTTCAGGTTGCTTTCCTTTATTCGGTTTCAATGCTGCTGCTCCGGATTGCTGCTTTTTATTCGGTGGTCGCCGGGGAGTAGACTTCTTTAATTCTAAATTTGGTTTTTTTTTGTTCTTCAACGCCTTACGCCGCGCCAGCTCCAAGTTAAACCACGCATCTTCATCATCCGAAACAACATCCAAGGATGCTTCATAGTACTCTATGGCATCCAAATAATTCCCCTGCAAAAACGCTGCATTACCGGCATTATAATAAGCTCTGTGGGCAAGCTTTAATTCAGACGCAGATTGATTATAAAATTTTTCCGCCTGGGCATAGTCCCCAAGACTATAAAGCTGATTCCCGAAATTATAATAATTTTCCTGAGGAATCCCCACAATCACCAAAATTATTTTCCAAATTAAATAAAACACAACCCATTCATTCATAGCGCCGTCTCCCAGTCAAAGAAATTGTCGGCTCTACCAGCAGCAGCAAAAACGCCATGAATACCAGCCATGGAAAATATTCAAAATAGGCCCATATTTTCCCAGTTCCCGGAATTGTTTTTGAATCCTTTCGGATTGTAACGATTAATTTACGAAAATCAGACTTTCCTTCAGTCCAGCGACTATAGCTGCCGCCGCTTATTTTCGCGATTTTTCGCATTTCGAGTGCTTGAAGACGTGTTTTAACATAGCTACCGGCATATTTTCTATATTGCGTTTTTCCCCAAAAGTCTTTTCCCAAAGGTATCCGGGCACCTTTCAATGTGCCAAGACCAACACAGAATATTTTTATGCCCTGATTTTTCTCGGACTGTGCCAACGGCACCAAGTATTTTCCATGATTATCTTCCCCATCTGAAAAAAACACGACTGCTTTGGCTGTACCATCAATTTCTCCTAATTTTTTAAGGGCCAATACCAATCCTGCTGCCGGATTCGAGCCTGGTTGCGGCAGCGCATTAATACGTATTTGTTTAAGCGCAATAAGAAAAGACTTATGATCATATGTTGCCGGACACATCACATTGGCTTGCCCGGTAAAGGCAACCAAACCCACTTGTTTTCCGGGAAATTGCGAAACTATTTCCCGAATTGCCGTTTTGGCGGCCAGAAAACGATTTGGAGTAACATCCTGTGCGCGCATGCTGGCCGAACAATCTAAAACAAAATAAATTGCCGTTTTTTTTCTAAGGACTTCTTTTTGAATGGGTTTACCTTGTGGTCTGGCCAAAGCAACAATCATGAGAGCCATTGCCAGCGATACCAGCACCACTTTATACTGCTTTCGCCAAGGCGACCATTGCGGAACCCAATATTGCCAAAAAATCGCCTCAGAAAATTGTCTGAGTTTTTTTTTGTTGCGCTTATACTGCCAATGCTCGAGCGCAACAAAAACCGGAACCAATCCAAGCAAGAACAACAGTTCAGGATTCGCAAATCGCATTATTTATCCGTCCTCAACTTTCATCAAAACATCGCCGAATAAAAACGAGTTGTTCTCAAAACCGCCTCCGTGACCAACAACAAAAGAGCTGCACACAGCACCCAAAAATACATCTCGGAAAAAACACTGTTCCGTTTCAGCGACACAATATTTTTTTCCAGCCCGTCAATGGCGTTCATAACGCGCTCAAACGCTGCCTTGCTATGTGCATGAAAATATTTACCACTTCCCAAAACCGCCAATTTTTCCAAGATCAGTTCATCCGGTTTATCCCAATATTGCGCCCTGCCATAAACGTCATAAAGAGGAACACGTTTTCCGTCAAAATCCCGTTCATATCGCAAAACCAGTTTTTCCCCTCCCAACCCGATGGTATATAATTTCATTTTTTTCTCGGAAATAATTTTTGCAGCAAGCGCAGGTTGAACACCTCTATTATTCACGCCATCCGTTGCCAAAATAATAACCTGCCGGTGCGGTTCAGCAGGTGTACGTTCTTGGTCCCGCTTGACTTCCGGTCCCCGATAAAAATCCACGGGCTCACCCGGCATACGCCGGGCAGGCTGCCCGTGGTATTTTTGTCGGGAGATGATCGCCTCTGGCGATATTTTCACTCGCTTCATCGATGGACTTACCCGGCATACGCCGGGCAGGCTGTCCATCGTGTTCGCGCTAGCACGATAATCAAGCAGTCGATTCACCGCCATCAACAACGCTTCCCCCATGGCCGTCCCCTCCACTCCAATGGTGTTGGTATGCACCGCATTGAGCTGACTTAAAATGCTGCCGTGATCCATGGTCAACGGCGAAAGGGTGAGCGGTGTTCCGGAAAAAACAATCAGCCCGAAACGATCATCAGGACGTTTACTTATAAATTGTTCTAAAACTTTTTTGGCGACACTTAGACGGTTGGGTCGGATATCGTATGCGCGCATACTTTCTGAAAGATCCAGCACCAGCATAATATCCAGACTCTTAATCTCCCGATTAACAGACCTCGTTTCACTCTGCGGTCTGGCAAGAACAACAATCATCAACAAAACCACCAGAATGCGTAAAATAATCGGAATATGACGATAATATTGGTGGGGATCTTTGGTAAGTTGATGAACAATCGAAAATGCCGGGAATTTAATCCCGCGTTTTTTTCGGTTAAAATATCGAACCAGCAAAAATATGCCGGGAATAAGAAACAAAAGAAAAAATGCAATAGGATAGGCCCAGCGAAATTCCCCGGTCAGCATCATTGTTCATCATTCAACTTTCTCGGTTTCTTTTTCATTTTCGAATGTTTGCTCCTCGCCGGAAATTTCTTCATCAATGACCGGTTCAGGTTCGGCCCGTTTTTCAGGATGTTTAATAAGTTCCTTCACTTTGGGGGCCGCTGCTTCAACGTTGTCCGGCGTGGGTGCCACATTGGCAAATTTCACTTTATCACATTCCATGAAATAGCCACGATACTGCTCAAGAAAATCCGGTTTGAACTCGAGTTTTTCCATTTCAGAAATCATTTCCCGGGTGGTCGCCTCTTCCGCTTTAAAACCAAACGTCCCTGCCATATAACGGCGCAAAATCATGGATAAAGATGTGTAAAACTCATCGATTTTCCCCGCTGCTTTGAGCTTCAACGCATCTTCCAACTCATCATACGCACGTTGCTCAGGTGTGCGCGGATCAACCGGTTCCGGGTCCGCGAGTTTGGGTTCGGGCCGATGTTTAAGGTAATACATAATGATAAAATTAAGAATAATCAACGCAATGCCAATCGCAAACGGAAGCCACTGACTCAATGATATGTGTGCAGATTTTTTTACAGGCTTGAGAACATCAATTTCAGGTGTTGGCGTCGGCAACGCTGTTTCACCGGTCGCTTCATTGACAAGCATGGTAATTGAATTTGTTTTCCGAATAATCCTTTGATTGGTGCCCGAATCAATCAATTCAATTTGTGCAGGCGGAATGCTGAATTCCCCTTTGCGATTGGCGACCAGATTGACTTCCTTAAAATTCACAATATGGGTTTTTCCATTTAAAATGCTGACGGAAGAACGTCCAATTATTTCCCCGACTTGAAAATACCGCTTTAAATCAGGCGGGGTAATATCCGGCGAATATTGTTTTTCTCCAGCTGTCATGACTTCAATTGTATATTGAAGAGCATCACCCAAATTGGGTGATGGATTACTGATATGCGCTCTGAAATATTCTTCCGCCGCTGCTGTCCCGGGCAGGACAGCCACCAGCAACAATAGCATCGTTGCTGTTATCTTAAGTATATTGTTTGAAAAAACAATCCGGATCATAGAAATCCCATTTTCATCTATTTTGTAGACTGCCTTTTTAATGCAGTTGACTGCTGCATGCATCCACTCACTATTGAATTCCTATTTTTTCATGTTTTTTAAATTATTTCAATTTTTTCTTCATCTTTTGCACAGCTTGCAGCACACTTTCCGGATCGCTATCAGCAATCAAAATCAATTGCATCCCCTTGCTGAGAACTTCCAGAACTTCACGCCGTTCCTCAAGATACAAATTCGGTGCTAAATCCTTCATTTTAACAACAAAGGGTTGCAAAAGAGGATTGACTGAATCCTGCGCCTTGATGAGTGCCGGAAAACCGCTGGGAACTCTCGCCCAACGTTCCTGTTGCGGTTGGGCGGTCAACCATTGTAAAAATGCCAATGCCTCTTTAGAGCGGTTTGAATTTGTCGTAATCGCGGCAGCCCTTCCTAATCCACCGATTGTATACATAGGATACTGGGCTGTTTTGGGAACAGGAAAACTCATCACACCAAAATCCAATTTAGGGTTCATTTGCTTGAAAACATTCACTGCCCACGATCCGTTCATCATCATCCCGGCACGATCATGGGCGAAAATAACTTCAGCATCCTTATTGGATAAAGCTGCCACGCCTGGATAAAAAAATCCTTTATCGCGCAATTCGACAAAATAATCTAAAATCTGACGGCATTCCGGTGTTGTATAAGGTGCCTCGCCGACATACAAACTGCGAATTTTATCCTTCCCCAAAATCGGCCATGCATAAATCCTAAAAAATGTCTGGTTTACCCAAAGATCTCCAAAACCACAGACCATGGGAGCAATCCCTATTTTCCGAAGTTGATGCCCGGCCTGAATGAATTCATCCCAAGTTTTTGGTGGATTGTCGGGATCCAACCCCGCCTTCTCAAATAATGTCCGATTATAAAATATTTGAATATTCATTGCTGATAACGGCACACCCCAGTGTCGTCCGCCTTTTACGTTGTAAATATTATATTCAGGAAAATAAAGTGCATTGACTGTGCGGGGGAAAAAGGAGTATTCCCATTCGTGGTTACTGCCCTGCATTGCTTTTGAAATATCGAGTATTTTCCCCGCTTTAATATAACGCGCTAAAAGCTCCGGATCATCCGCCAACCCCAACAAATCCGGCAAACGATTGGCCTGCGCTGCTGCCTGAACTTTGTTCCAATAGTCGCGGCCGCGCGATGAAAAAAGTTGAAATTCAACTTCAACCCCGGTCTCCAGTTGATAGCGACTGGCCATTTCTTCAAGAAAATTTTGATAATCAGACCAATAGTGCCAAAATGTTATTTTTTTTGCCGGTTTTTCTTTTGCAAAGGTCGACTGTGGCAGCATACCACCAACAAAACCTGATAAAATAATTACTATCGTTCCAAACCAAGCAATTTTTTTTAAAATAGTTGTACCCATTTCCAATGCCTCCGCTAAAATAAGAATACAATTTTTACGCTTTCAGGCTGTCCAAACCTTGCAAAACCACTACACAACTATTATTCCCAATAAAGAAAAGTGCAGGAGCGAGACTACATCACTCCTGCACTCAATAATACCGGTAATTATTTTTTCTTCATTATTTTTTCTTTTTCTTCTCTGGCTTTTTGCAAAACATTCTGAGGAATGACTTCTCCCAAAATAATACTTTGCAGCCCTTTGGATAAAATTTCCCGCACTTCATTTTTCTCTTCAAGCTTGATATCCGGATTCAGACGTGTCATCCCCTGGGCAAACCCTTTGAGCAAAGGATCAATCTGACTAAGCGAGTCTGAATTGGCCGGAATCTGCTTGGATTCTTTCGCCAGTTGTGATTGGCGATCCTTGTCCACAAACCATTTCAAGAATGCAATTGCTTCTTCCGGATACTCAGAACTTGTAGTAACGGCAACGCCTTTGCCGACACCGCCGAATAAATACATGGGATACTCGGCATCGACGGGTTTTGGAAAGGGAAAAACACCCAGCTCCAATTCATCCGATGCAATTCCCTGGTATACATTGACCGCCCATGACCCATTGAGCATCATGGCCGCTTTTTTGTTGGCAAAATTAATTTCAGCAGTCTTGTTATTCATGTTAATCGTTCCCGGATAAAGAATTTTATGCACACGCATGTCAACCACCCGCTGCATTGCCTTGAGGCAGCCGTCATTGGTATACGGCAATTCACCGGTATATAATTTTTTCATGTTCTCTTTCCCTAAATAGGTCCAGCAATACGCATTAAAAAAGGTATAATCAATCCAGGGTTCGCTCAAACCGGCGACAAACGGTGAAATACCGGCTGCATTAAGTTTCTCACTGATTTCTAAAAACTCACCCCATGTCTTGGGAGGCTTCTCAGGATCCAAGCCGGCTTTTACAAACATATCTTTGTGATAGTATATCTGAATATTCATTACAGTGAGCGGAATGCCCCAAAAAGAATCATCCTTGACTTTGTATGCATTTCCCGCCTCATAGAAAAAAGCTTCCAATGCCCGAGGAAAAAAAGTCTTACGCCATTCACCATTGTTCTTGTTCAACTCTTCGGTAAGCTCATAAATACGGTCTGCGTTGATGTAACGCGCCAAGAGATCGCCACCGCCTGCCAAACCAATAATATCCGGCAATGTCTTGGCTGCTGCTGAAGCTTGCAGTTTCTTGAAATAATCCGACCCGATTAACATCATTTTGACTTTGACGCCGCTTTCTTCTTCATAGTCGGCAGCCATTTTTTTTAGCATGGGCTGTTGGTCTCCCCACCAGTGCCAGACCGTAACAGTCATTTGCTCTACCTGGCCTTCCTTGGGCGCGCACCCAACGAACCCACCTGCAATACTTGTTATAAACAACCCAATTACGAAAAACTTTAAAATGTTCTTCATAAATCTTCCTCCCAGTTTTTATTGCCGACAATATAGAAAATCGTGAATGTTTTACTCTCGCCGGCCTTTACTTTTTCTTCCTTGCTTAAAAGCTCCATCGTATAGAATATCGCATCCTGCCAGACACCGATCCGGTTCATCTGAGATACGTTAAATTTCTGCATAAAATAGCCCTTGCTCCGGGTATCCAACGCCACGACCCAACCCTCATTCGGTTCATAATCATCCTTACCGATTTTAGCATTAAATTTCTCCTCAAGGATCAATGTACGCTCATCATTTTCAGGATCAGCTACTGGAATAATAATCCGATGATCGTCACCGGCAAAATTGTAGGGTCCCGGCGCAAGATCCGGATGATTAAACCACAAATATTTCCGATTGACATCCGTTAAATTTCTAACTGAATAATCCAGTTGTAATTGACGCCCGGCGGAAGGTAATATCATCCGCCTTTCCAACTCCAGTCCATTCTGCGTCCGAGTCTTCATCGCCACAATAATTTTTTCACCTTTTTCCTTCACAACCTCCACTTCCCAGTCATCATTCCATACAAAACCAGGCCATCCACTGGGGAACCAATCATTTACTCCGCCATATTCTATCCAATCTTTTGATTCGGGTATTTTTTTCACTGTCGGATAATTCTGATAAAGCATATTGGCGTTGGAATCACGGTGATAAAACGCCATGATCCTGCCGCCAAGATCACTTTGTAATTGCACCTCCACCTCTTCGTTGGACATAATAATATTGTCATCGCCGCAATTCATCCAATCACCACGCAAAACAAGTGCTTCGCCGGGTACAATCACTGGATATTTCATTATTTCCGTATGCTTTTTCTTGCCATATTCAAAAACAACCTTAATCTCCTGCTCGCCCTTCTGGGTGGCGGTAACATCAAATCGAATAATTTGTTCGCCGCCGTCAGCCACTTTCAAAGGAAACCTGGTCTGACTAAGCAAAAGTCCTGCCGAGGGTTTTAACTCTATTGTCCCAAATGCATTTTTTTTACTGAAAGTAATCAGCCGCAATTGTCCGGTATTCTTTTTCCCGCGCACTAAAACCCGAGGTCCTTCAAATGAAATGACACGCCAGACCGGCGAAACTTCGATTTTTTCCACCTTGGTACGGGTAACATTTTTCCGCACTTGAAACGATGCCGAGATTTTATGCTTTTCAACTGCTTGAATCTGCGGCGGCTTAACCTCCAAAGCAATTTTTTTCTCTTCACGCGGTTTTAATTTCACCACTTTTCTTTTTTTGCCCTTCCAATTATCAGGTATGTTTAAGTGAAGCTGTCCCTTGATTTTTTCAGTAAAGTTGTTTTTGATGCTGACCAAGACAGTTGTCCACTCACCGCTGTCAATGCTCTTACTCTCGGTTTTTACCGCGACTGCAAAAGGCGAATCAACCTGTAAAACACTCTGTGTTGCATGCGTCGTTACTTTTTTTCCTTGTTGACTTACCAACTCACCTTTCAACCACACAACATCACCCGCTTCAGCTGTCGAAGGAATCCGCAAAGGAAACTCCCCTGAAATGGTCTCTCCCCGCTTCAATACCTCAACTGATTCGGTTTTCATATATTGCGTAGGGGACAAAGTAATAAAACCATCTTTGGGCTTTATCACCGGAGAATTTCTTTTAACCATCCAGGCCGAGAGAACGAGTTGTACATTATCCATTTTTATTTTCCTTAAATTTTTCCCCTCCACCCCCACCATCACCTGCGTATTGGCTGCAACCTTATCAACATTAGAAAGAATTTTCAAAGCATACTCAAAATGCCGGTTCGGATTGTATTCAACAACATACTTTACCGCGCCCGTACTGGCCATGTTGGTATCCGTATGAAAAGCAATCGCATGTGGTGTGAGCGCAACCAATGGAATTTCATGCCGTCCTTGCCGCACGGAAATCGCCTCGGCTATTTTCCATTTTGCAGGCCGAGGAATCGTAATAAGCGTATTGTGATGTTCCAATTGCGTGACAATCACTTTATTCCGCTTTCGTTGAACCACAATGTATTGAGGTTCTCCAAGATCAAACCCGTACAGACGGGTGAAACGTCCTGCTAAAAAAGTGCCTTTTCTGTCAGTCGCAATAAATCCATTTCTAGCGACCGTATGATTTAGTACCGGGTATTCATCAAGTTCAGAAAGATTGGCTAAAATCCCCAGATCAGGATATGCCGACCATATCAAATGATGGGATCGAATCTGCTCGTAATTCAGCAATGGTTTTCCTACATATTTCGAAACCACGTGTTTTTGTAATTGATCCGCCAGTTGAAACCATTTTTTTTGATCATGCCATTCTGATACCCAGCGTCCATTAAACATATTGTATCCATGGGCCAAATAAAACGTGATTTTTTCATGACTATCGCAGAACACTTCATGCGCAAGATTATGGTGATAATACAATACGTTTTCATGACTAAGATATTGCGCTATGGGAAAATACTCCCACGAACCCTCACCCCACCAAATATTGTAATCCAGACTTTTGGGAAAGGTGTAAGATGCCATGCCGCAAAATGCGCTCATCAAAGGGACGATCCGGTCATAGCCCTGTTCCGTCAGCAGGGGTCCTGACTTAACATTTTCAAAACAATTTTCGTACCAGCCCTGCGCATAATCGTTGGGATGCCTCAAACTCGAATTCATATCATAATCAATGAAACGGGCGCCAATCTGATCTAAGAACAGCATATCAATTTTATACTCATTAAAAAACTTTTCAGCAATGCGATCTCCGGCCCGTCGTACAGCAGGATGTCGCGGTGACGTTGCCCACCCTTTGCCACCCGAAGCGTAAACCTCAAAAACCGCTTCATTTTTAAAATTTTTACTGGCAACCGCTTTGGGTCCTCCCGAACGCGATAAGGTGGGGCTGACATTCCAAAAAGTATTATTGGTATATGGCATTAAAACAAGGTCATGTTTTTTTGCCAAGGCAATGTTTTTTTTAAAATCCTGATTAGTCCCGAAGGTGGGATTCACCGGCCAAAAATCCGGCATATGCTTGTCAAATCCCTCCAGCCACCATGTCACATAATGTACGATAGTGCCGTAGGGTAATTCCTTAAAATAGGAAGCAACATGGTCAAAATCACGATTCATATCAAGTGATATCTTCAATAAAACACCCTTACGCACTTTGTCAAAAAGACTTTTACCTAATTTGTCAACCAAGCGCGATGTTTGATCCAAACCATTTTCATGTCGATACCGTTTGAGTGCCTGCTCAATTTTTTCACCCACAACCATGCGCAGCGGCTGACTCGCCCAAGCATCCCCCGGTTTGATATACGTTGCCCAACCGTGTTCATAAATACCACACTCCCCTTTGGCCGGGGAATATCCAATGTTAATCCTGGTAGGTTTAATGGGTTGATCCCGCCATAACAAATATGAAGAAAATTTACCGCCATCATCCAAGGACCAATTCACAAAATCAGAAAACAATAGTGGATAGGTGGTTTTCCATTGCCGTTTTCCTTTAAAAAACTTCTGATTAAATCTTACACCCATGGCATACGGAAGATACAAATATTCCAATTTTCGATAATCCAGACAAATACGGGGAATATCCACTGCCGTCACAATTTTTCTTCCATTATTCTGAAATGTTGCCGTGAGATCAAAATAATTATGATCACTAAAAACCAAAAAAAATGTCATAATTGATTTTCCGGAACGATAAACCATTTTTAAGGTGTTTTTTTCATCAAGCCATTTATAGGAAAATCCTGAATTCCGGGAAGATAAAAATTCCTTGGCATTTTGAAAGTCACCTTTTTTGAACATCACACGCCAAAGATAGGAATGCTCGCTGCCCATGGAAACTTCAGATTTATTTGTTTTGTCTTGAATGGATTGAAATGTGCCCGTCGCCCGATCTAAAACAACCTGATAACAGTTGTTCTCGATGGTAATCATTTTATCATCTTCCTTGATTTCCGGGGAACTCTTATCCTCTCGCAATTTGGATACGCGATATTTTTGTCCAAAAAGCTTAATAATTCCACCTTGATCCAAATAACCTTTGCTGCCGGTAAAACAGGCCGCAAGATTTGTTTTACTGATTGCCTGAGGCATCACCAAAGGAGGTGGTGGTTGAATCAATTGCGAAGGAATAATCCCTGCGACCAGTTTAATATTTTTTTTCCCTATGAATTTAACCGAATAAAAATCAGCCCGGTAATCTTTAACGGGGATGGCGGGATTCCCGGTAGTAACACCCAGCGTGAAAATAAATTTCTGCTCACCTTTTAAATATCCCAAATCTTCCGAAAAATCAAAAATATAACTTCCCGGTTTATTGATCTCCGGCTTGATACGATAATATCCCCCGCGAAATTGTTTGCCTTCCAAAACCATATACAAACTTGCATTTAATTCAAAAACGACCACTTCCAATTTCGAGTATTGCGAAAAATCAATTTCCAGTTCTTTAAACACACTACCATATTCTTTAGTTTTATTTTCTCCGGTTATCCGCAGTTTTCCACCTGATTGTTTTGAAAGAAATGCTCCGGAGCTCTGGCCGCTTTTCCAGCGATTTTCCCATCCCAACAGTTCAGTCTGAAGTGTAACATCACTATCCATTTCTATTTGTGAATCAATTTCAATAATTTTACCGCGAGATGAAGAAACAAATTTAAGACCTGACATTTTCATGGATAAATCAATATTCCCCGGACGCTCTCCTGTCGTAATCCCGATCTCAATCCGAACACGCCGGACACCCTTCAAACCGGTGGCTTCACGTACATTATAGGCAAATTTTCCAATTTGATGATTGTCTTCCTGAAGTTTAAGGTAACCATTTGTCAAATCATGGTTTTCAATCAATAAAAACCAATCGGCATTCGGTGTACAACCTGTGACATTAATTTCTAAAAAGGGATATTTATCAAGATTCCAATCAACATAACGATAGACAACGCCGTAATTTTTTTCCCGCTCAGTACCAACGATATGGGCAATCCCGTCTTTGATCTCAAATTTAGCCCCACTCGGTACACCATTGTCCCAAGTATCACGCCATTTTTCAGTCGAAGTATGTTGCACATCAAAAATAGCTAACGAACGTGCTTCACCTTCCTGCAAAAACGTCAGGTTGCCCAACAAAATTAATAAAAAAAATAACGCAAAGGGTAAAGATTTCCTCATTATTTAAACCAACCTCCCGATCTAACGCGCAAACCCCGGTCTAGCCTTTTACCGCCCCGGCTGTAATGCCTTTCAAAATGTATTTGGACAAGAAAAAGTAGATAATTAATAGTGGAATAGTCGCGATGGTAAGTCCGGCCATGAGCAATGGATAATCCGTCAGATGCTCGCCCTGAAACACCATAATACCGCGCTGAATCGGCATCAGTGCACGGTTATTAATGACAATCAAAGCCAACAAAAATTCATTCCACACAGCCAGAACCGTAAAAATCGAAACAGTTGCCATGGCCGGTTTGGCCAGAGGCAAAAATATCCGCCAATATAAATCAAATTTGTTGCAGCCGTCAATAACCGCCGCTTCCTCAATTTCTTTAGGAATATTTTCAAAAAAAGTTTTTAAAATAAAAATAGCCAAAGCCAATGCTGCATTGGTATACGGCAAAATCAATCCCAGACGCGTATCTGCAAGACCCATTTTAATAAGCAAAATATACAATGGAATAAATGCTCCCGGAATGGGAATCATGAGGGATCCGATAAACATAAAATAAAGCACATTGCGGCCAAGAAATTTGTACCGGGCAAAAACATAAGCCGCCATGGACGCTAAAAACAGTGCAAATATCAATGTAACTGCTGTATAAAAAACGCTGTTAAAAAAATAAATTCCAAAAGACCCGACTTTCCAGGCAGTCACATAATTTATAAATTTCCAGGCATGGGGTATAATAGAAATATTGGAAAAAACCTCGTTTTGTTCTTTCAGCGAAGAAGCGAACATCCACACCAAAGGAAATATACTGACCAATGTCCAAAATATCAACACCATATGAACTGGAATATTGGCCAAGGTTTTGCGACGAATTTTCATTTGCACGACTTTACCTTTCCGACTTCTCTAGTCATTTAATACCTTATCCATTTCAGCTTTGCAAAATCAGATGAAACGGAATCACTTATCTGTGGAATTCCCTTACTTTGGAATAATTACCGATAATCCATTGCCTTACTAACCCGCAATTGAACCAGAGAAAGAATCAATAACATAATCCCCAGCACCACTGCTTCGGCAGTCGCATATCCAAAGTGATACGATTCAAATGCCATTTTATAAATTCGTGTTACAGGAACTTCAGTATGAAAGCCCGGCCCTCCATTAGTCATGGCGATCACCAAAGGAAATGTTTGCATGGTTCCCAAAAGTGTTAAAATCGATACCATGGTGGCAACCGGTATCAGCGAAGGAATCGTAATATGAACAAACCGCCTCCAGGCATTGGCACCATCAACATGCGCCGCCTCAAAAAGTTCTTCAGGTATCACTTGCAGCCCGGCAAAAAAGAGCAGAAATGCATTCCCCAAACCCTGCCAACTCTGAACAATCGCCACACTGATAAGGGCTGTGTTTGGATCAGCCAACCAGGGACGAGCCAGATTACCCAAGCCCACCATGCGGAGCCAATAATTTAAAATCCCATATTCATGATTATAAATAAACCGCCAAATCAAACCAACAACAATCAAGGATAAAACCGGAGGAATATAGAAAACCATACGATAAAACCGTTTCGCGCGAATATCCCGATAAACCAGAACCGCCAAAAATAAAGCGATTGCATTCTGAACGATCATTGCAAAGGCGGCAATAAAAACGGCATGCCCGACCGAGGTCCACCAGACATTATTTTTAAAAAAAATATCGATATAATTGTCAAGCCCTACAAAACTCATGGATGGCGCAATGCCGTCCCATTCGAAAAAACTGATTTTAAACGTTTCAATGAAAGGATACAATCCAAAAATAAAAAAAACCGTCAACGCCGGTAAAACAAAAAAATAGGCACCCCAATTTTTCTTGGTCTGCCGCCACAAAGCACTAAAATCAGACATCCACAAACTCCCTTCTAAATATCAATCCCCAATGACACCAATTGCGTCCCATCGTAATTTTCATCGCTCCAGGCATTCATTCTGTAAGCATAATCGAGATGCCAAACGTACCCTGCAACTTTCGTCTGAACACCCAGGCCAAATGAAATACCATTGGTACCTTCCGGCGCAAATGTGTATCCTGCCCGCAGAAACAATGTCTGCGCATATGAAAATTCACTGCCCACATGGATATACGTGTCCATTTCCAGTGTCTGTTCAATGTCCAGCGCAATATACAAATTTTTCTGATCCTGCTGAAGTAAATGATACTTCCCTGACAAAATGGCCCGCAGGGGCAATGAATCTTCTTCATCTATATATTTCAAACCTGTGCCCATGTTTTTTATACTCAGGCCGGTCATTACTTCAGGAAGCGGTTGATATTGAAATCCTACATCAGCGCTAAAAGAATTGGCTGAATATTCGCCAAGTACTGAATTGAGTAATTTTAAGTTAATCCCATAAGCAAAACCGGGCAGCAATTCCGGTTCAAGCCGGCCAAATGACAGTATTGCTAATTTTCCGCTTACATTAATACCTGCAACACCCGCACCGGCATCATCCAGCATTTCCATGCCGTGGTAGACAAAAGAGGCGCCAAAACCACCTATCCCCTGAACAGGAAAAACAATATTTAAAATTTCGGTATGGTCCAAAGCCAATCCGGTTTGATGTGTAAACAAACTGCTTATTTGTTTTAAATCATGCAATCCGGCCGGATTGTAAAAAACGACTCCCGGATCGCCGGTCATGGTGCCGCCGGCTTGGTTCATTGCATTCATTCTGGCAGTATCCGCAGTGAGTAGTAACATGCCGCTGCTGGTTCCGGCCGAAGCTGCCTGACTTTCAGGTGCATATAAAATACACGCAAAAGCTAAAAAAATCGAGCTAATTTTTATAAAAAAAGAAGGTTTTATCATCATTTCACAACCACCACGCGAATATTCTTTGAAAACCGACTGCCGTTATTTGTATTTTTCGCTTCAATTCTCAGGATGTAAACGCCGCTCCCCACCCAGTCTCCAGCATCATTTTTTCCATCCCAGTCCATTTGAGATGCAATCTGGCCTGAATAGGAGGTATCCAGCAATGTCCGGACCTTGCGTCCCGCTAAATTATAAATTTTAATCGTAACGCTTTCGACACTCTTAATTTTATAATACAGCTCCAAGGGAGCTTGCTTGGGTCTGAAAAGATTCAGCGAAGGCCGAAATATATTTTCTACAACCGGTGTTATCGTCACCGTGGGTGTCGGGGGCATACTGCTCAATACTCCAATGCGAATAGAATCAATTTCAAAATATTCTCCACCACTACCCACAACTGCTAATTCAACACTAAAATCATACGTCCCTGTTTCCCAACCCATTATCTCTGCAAAATTAAAATAAAACGATCCGGTTTCAGTTGTATAATCATTTAAATACTTCTGAAAATAACTTCCGCTTTGTTCCTGCATTCCTATGCGCCACTGTGCATCCTGCGAAACATCTTGCACTACCACATTTATAATTGGATATTTTCCAACATCAATGTTTAATATTTCAGAAAGAACCTTCCCCCAAGTATCATTCGCTGTTCTTGTAACCGCTGCATAAGAATCGGTATAAGAATACGCGATAATAGCATTAAAACTATTGGCTCCATTGTCAACCACCCAGCCCGCTGGTAGCTCACCGGCCATGCCGACAAATTCTTCTTGATATATAAAAATCTCCACCGTTGGTGTTGGCGTGATGGTTGATGTTGTCGTTGGCGAATAAACTGGTGATGGAGTTGATGTTACCGTGGGTGAACAAACCGGAGAAGGGGTTGGTGTAGGAATGTTGTAAATCCTAACCGAATCAGCCTCAATATAAGTACCCGCATTACCTTCCACAATCATCTCCACACCAAACGTGTGGGTGCCAGTCCAACCAGTCCCGGACGCATAGTCATACTGAAACGTCCCAGTACCGGTCTGCGAGCCGGACAGGTCCCAATGTAAATAGCTTCCCTCTTGCTCCTGGATACCCAATTTCCAACTGGTACTGGCCGAGATTCCGGTTACCACAATTTCCACCCATGGATAGGTGTCAACATCTACCGTCTGATTTGGCGAGAGCACCTTACCGTAGGTACCTTCCGCCGTACGTGTGACAGCAGCCCAGGAGCTGGTATATGAATAAGCGATGTCCGCATTGAAGGCACCGTCTTGAGTCTCATCGCTCCATCCCCCTGGTTGTGTAAGCGGTGTTCCCGAAAAAGATTCATTCCAGAAGTCAGCTGCCCAACTTTTTCCTGCACTAAAAAGGACGACCATGCCAAAAACGATAAAAACAACACCAAAATATTTTACCCGGACATCCCTGGTCTTGAATATCATGGATGCCGCCCCCTAAAATGTTATGGTGAATTGGGCCCAGAAAGCACTCTGTCCCCAATTTTCACCATTGGCATATGGAAAATATGCCTTATTCAATTCCCAATGGATACGCAAAAATCCTCGCGGCAGATCGCGTAAAAGCCCGACTGCCAGACGGTCATAAATTTTATCCGGCATACCCCGCTCTGCATGAAAATCCAATTCACGCCCTATATCCACTGCCAGTACGTATTCATCCATAATCGGATAACTGTTTTTTAAATAAAAACCATGAAAAATGGGAATATCCCGAATTTCGTTAAAGCTCACGACTTCATTGGCAACATAGTAAGTATTATGAATTGGTGAATCCGGATTAGCCTGAACCGCATTAAAACGCCCTTTATAAATCGGTGTCATGGAAAACCCACCCATCACATAGTGTTTATAGCGTAAATCCACCGAAGCTTCATGCCCTTTATGTTCCGTAAGCGCTGTGCCGTATGATTGGTTGTACCGGTACCGGTTTTGTACGCTCGCTTTCAGACCCCACGGTGCGTCATAGGTCACCAGCAATTCAGGTGACACAATAACATCATTCGTATATTGTACAACTATTGGAATTTCTTCATCTGCTGATGTATACAATTTATACTGGTCCGAAATCCGATCCTTAATCGCACCTGCATAAATCCCAAATTTAATTCTCAAATTCTCAATATCATCGTTGATATAATTGATAACACCGTCAATGGTCGTATTGACATCACCATTGGAAATCCGTTCAATATTTGTAGCGCGCAGCTCCAATTCCAAATCCGATATAATAAACCCATCAAAAAGTCCTAGTGGTAATGTTGCGGAAAGATCATACCCCCTTTGATCGCGACGGTAGGTATAATCCGGTTCATGATCATTTTCCCTGCTATCTAAAATACCATTATGATTACGGTCATCTTTTTCATGCAAAAGATAATCTTCCGGCACATAAAGCCCTGTGACATATTCTTTATCCGGATACCCGCGATTGGAATAATCATTAAACACCACACCCGATTTGTCAGCATGACTATCGTTCAAGACTGCCTGATTATCATTATCATCAACAGTATTGTAGGTGAGTAATGATGTGTCATACTCCGGCATAACTTGAAAATACGCAGCCTTTATCAATGCCCCCGAAAACCCCTTGGACATTTTGACAAAAAAAGCATTCGCTTGGCGCGTTGTATGTTCACTGCGGAACGTCTGATTGTGTGCCAAAGAAGCCGCATATTCGGCATCAATATTCACGCCAAATAACTGACCACTGAGGTCAACACTCAGTACAGAACGAGCAATTGTTTCTTCTGTAGAATCAAATTCGCCATCTCGCAACGCGCTCAATTCTTCCGAACCATCTCCCAGAACAACCGAACTGGAATAATCAGCATAAGTATGGTCATCTTCAGGCAGACGAGCAACCCAAGGCTCTTGTGTAAGCGAAATCCAATCAGAAGTATTGGATGAAATACTGATATCAAGCGTTCCCCGATAAACACCCGTTTCCGCTTCATAGGCACCACCTTCAACATCAACAACAATCGAACCCAGACTATTAGGATCAACCAACTCCCCGTTGTGAGTCAATGGAATCCTATAAATGATATACCCCCCGGAGTAAATAACCTGGACTAAATTTGTAGGATCATTGTCGTTGAAAAAAGTTTTATTCTTATCATAAATATAATTAGTCCCGCCCGCGTTCGGATCTAAATTCACAGCAATATTTTCATCAGCAGAAATCGCCAAGGTGTTCGTATGAATCCCACTATAGAACATATGATGTTCACTATTATTCTGAATTTTGATATAAATAGATGGTGCAAAAGTCTGATATTCGCTGGCATCAATTTTTCCTTGAAAAATATTTTTATCAATTTCGCCATTACTCCGGGAAAGATTAACCGCATTCAATCCAACACGAATACTGCCAGGTGCAATTGAAAAATAATTACTTGCACGAATTCCCGTCATGAAGACATTTTCTTTAAATTGCGAAGTGTCTGTATACATGCGTGTCCCAAATAATTTAAAATTAAAATCACCCACTTGAGGTTTCCACAGAAAACCCCGGAAGGGCGAGGATTTTTTAAAGGTCAGATCTGTAAATAGAGGATCATACACAGACCCGATCTGAGAAACATCGCCTGCATAAAAATCAAAATATTTAACCAACAAAAAGCTCATTTTTGCTTTAACTGTCCCACCATAAATATCCTCCCAGACAACACCATCGTATTCATTCACAAAATCATATCCAAGATTACTATAGATATCGAGACCTTCCGCTGGATGAATGGCAGCCATAATATAAAGCTTTTGCGTAATTTCAGAAAACCCAATATCAATTAACTTTTTTCCATACCGGTCAAGTTCACCCCAGTTTGGCTTTGCCGCAACACCTTCCAACCACTGACCACGATAAATCTGATCCGCCACACCCGATACTTTCAGAATATCGCTCGATTTCGAAGGCGCTAATTCCGCTGCATCCACCGATTGAATCGGCGTCATAATTCCCTGCAAAACGCTCATTTTCTTAGAAAACCCTATTGACCTCAAATGAATTTCAGTCCCGGCACCTTCCAGCCAGATATCAATGAAAAACGCCTCTTTTTTCCGCCAACCGGCAACCTCTGGAATATTGGCAATATAAACACCACGGCGGGTAAATTTGGGAATAACCACGCGGAAATTATCCTGATTTCTAGCTTGGACCAATTGCACCTTGACGCGCCCGACTTCCAGCTCCCGCTCCAGCTCAATTTCTAAAAACGGATGTTTTCGAAAATCAACCATAATGGGTTTTTCCGGAGATGAAAATTTCCCATAATTGGTTTTCTTTTGCAATGACAAATGAACACGCCCGCCTTTTTTCACAGTTGCAATTGTATTCATTCCTTTATGCGTCGTTCCATCCCGCCATCCATTCCGTCCTTTTGACCAATCCTCAAAATATTTATAATTATCCATATTCCGGAAGTCCACCTGATATTTCCTGGCATCCACTTCTGTATCAGTCGCAGCAGTTTTCCCACTTTGTTTCACAGAAGCAGATATGGTTTTTAGTGTTTTGGTCTTTCCCTCAGATTTTGTCTTCGAACTGCCGACTTTGGCAATATTTTCACCAATACGTAATTTCCCAACCACTACTTTTTTCCCGCTGCCTTCCGCCCAAAACGCTATCCAAAAACTTTTTTCCCCACTCCACTTCGCACCTGTTCCAATACTGGCATTGTATCTTCCCGGTTCGGTAATACCGCTTAGTATTTTATGGCCATCGTAGGGCGGACCTGCGCTGACAACTTCAACACTCAAAGCACTTGACTCATCAATTTCATCCACCACAACCTGAAGGATCAGGCCGGGGGTTACATTCATAATGATGGGTGTTTGAGGACTCAATACCTTCCCGAACTGTGCCCCTGACTTCACTGTGATAACAGCAGCTTTGCCGGAACGCTTAAACGTGCAATTAAACCCCGAGTCCGTCGAATCATCCCGCCAACCTTTGAAATTGGATTGGTAAAAATCCTGAATTGCGACTGCAGAAGTTGTGCTTGTAATTAATAAAACCGTGATGAATGTTAAAAACACCAGTGCACGTTTCATGATTCCCCCAAAAATTAATTAATAATTTTTACATCCTCTTTATTATTAGATACTAAACTCCCATCTCTTATTACAATCTTTTTTATAACAATCCCCTGCTCAGTCTGAGGATTGGTGGTTGTTTCGATCCAAATTTGAATCCAAAAAACTTTATTGCCCTGCCATTGGGTCATCTCAAAAATATTGGATCGATAATGACCTGGTTGGGATATCCACTGCATGATGGAATGACTATCAAAAGGTGCATTGGCTGTCATCAAATCAACTTTGATACGGGCCGTTCCCATATCACCCACGACTATTTCAAATTCCGTCGAAGGAGTGATCTGCGCCCGAATTCCTTTCGCTGCTGACATGATCTTCCCGCTACTCGTACTCATTTTCAATTTAAGACGCGGCTTACCATTTTCAAAGCTAATCTCACTATTAAACCCGGGATCCGTTTCCCCGGTCCGCCACCCTTGCACACCTTTCCGAAAATCTTCAAAAAACAGAGAATTTTGTGGAACAGGCGTGAATTTCTTGGTCACATATTTTTTTAACGCTGCCTGTTTTTTTTGTTTGGCAACAGCATTTTCGTCCATAAAATAAATATCATTAAATGTCACTGTTTTTCGTTTGCCCTCGAGCCAGACTTCCAGCCAAATATTATACGCTCCTGTCCAGCCTGTCCGTTTATGTAGATTGACTTTATATTTACCGTTTTTATTAAGCACACGCGCCACCTGATAGGAATCATAAGGTTCGTAGGCATTCATAATTCGGATGGTGGCAATCGCACCGGGATCAATACTTACAACATCAACCACCATCTCAGTTTTAGGAGAAATATCAAGGGGTATGGGTTCTGATTTGGACATGGTTTTCCCGTAATCCTGATGACGTGTCGATACTTTCAAGCGGCAACGTTTCAATTGAATCCAGGTATTGAATCCCGGATCAGTTGTATTGTCCCGCCAACCTTCGAAAGAATCGCTATAAATACTGCCTGGAATATCGATTTTTTTTGTGACCTTACCTGAAAAAAAAGTGAGCGGAAATAATGCAGAAGAAAAAATTATCAATAAAGCAATAATAATCACCGGGAGAATAATATAAATTATTTTTTTTGAAGCCATACAGCATTCCCCTTTTTTAAAACACTTCATCTTTTTTTAAGCTTATGACTGCTATTGACAGGGAGGAATCGCACTAAAAAAAGTAATTTTCTGATATGTAAATTCACAAACCGTAATGAAAAAGGCCTTACTAAAAAGCCCATGTCAAAAAATGTCCAAACGGTTAAAAAATATTCTTGAAAAAACAGGGAGTCTCTTCCTGGTCCCGGAAGAGGCTCCCTGCAACATTCAGGTTATAAAAAATTATTTTTTCTTTTTCTTACGGTATACTCTTTTCTTTTTAGCGGTCTTTTTCTTTTTCACGACTTTCTTTTCTGCCAGCTTGCCATCGGTAATTTTGATATCCGACACCATGGCAGTCCTTCCAAATCCTTCAAGCCAAATGGATATCCAAAACCCATGTTTTCCCCTCCAAGGCGTTTTCTCGGCAATCTTCACGCGTTGAATACCTTTTTTATCAGTTGCAGGTATAATCTCATGTGTGTCATAAGGTTCTGTGTTTGACATAAGGTTGATTTTAAGTGCACCTTCCGGGATATCCTCTTTGATGTCTATTTCAAATATCGTATCCTCAGTGACTTCAATTTCAATCCCTTCTTCAGCAGACATAATTTTTCCATAACTTGTATCTTCAGGGGTTGTAATGGTACCAATTTTTTTTTCAGTGTCTACTTTCATATTTGCATCGAAACCCGGATTGGTTGATTGATCACGCCAGCCTGAAAAATCATTGCTCCAAAGAACTTTGGCTTGGACTAATGCCGAAAGACTAATGGCAAATGTCGCTACAAGTAAAATTTTGAGTACTTTCATCTTTTGATCACTCCTTTTCTATTTTTTTAAGAGGTAAACCCTCTTCTATAAGTAAAACCGGAAAATTAAATTTTAGCTGATACAAACTGATAAGTCAATAAAAATACCTCCTTTTCCGTTGCCTGATGCTATTAAAACCCTTTTCTTTTCTCAAATTTGATGATCCGATTGTCTACATTATTGGACACCGAAACCCCCGAAAATATTTCATTCTATCTCAAAAAAACAATACTCAACGCAATGTGAACCTTATCACAATCGTCCCGGACTGTTCTGCCTGCTTGGCAGTCAGCGGCAAAGGAACGAATATATATTTCTTCAACGCATTAATCGCCAACCGATCCAATTCAGCGTAACCCGAAGTCTTTTCCACAAATATTTTATCTCCTACCTCTCCATCCGGGTTAACGACAAATCGAATGACAACTTTGGCCTCAATCCCCTTTTCTTCCAACCAACGCGGTACGCGCGGTTGTTCTTCGTGTATTATTTGGCGTTTGGCAGCCGCGCCGGTAATATAAGTACGACGTCCCATACTTAATTGTTTCCCTCTGTCAATTTTTGTTTTCCGGCGACGTTCCGCCTTAACTTGCTTGATAATCATTTCCGGCTGCTGAAAATTCCGTTTGCTGATCGCAGGACCAAAATCCGCCGGTGGCAATTCATCTAATGGCACGACCTTTGATTCCAATGCTTGTATCGCCGAAGGTCTCGAACGCACCAATGCAATATGCTTGGGTTGTATCCTCTTGATGGCGGGTGCCGGTGGTTGACCGGCCAAATCAAATTTCGGCAACGCCGCCAAGCTGGTTAAATCCATCTCAGAAACATCTTCTTTCGGACTGCGTTCTTTTATTCCTACAACTTTTTGAAAAGATGACTTTTCCAATTCTTCCAATGCTTCATCAATCGAAAATACTTCCTCTTTCACCGGCGGCTTCGGCGGTGCGGCAATTTTACTCATCAATTTTTGCATCTGTGTCGGTTTTTCAATTTCTTCCTGAAATTCCACTTCAGTTAACTTGAGGCGCTTGGGAGCTTCACTGAATTTTTTGGAGCCAAACATGCTAAACAGGACAAGATGAACACCGAAGGAGACAAACACTGTGACCTGAATACGGGGGCTAATACGGTCTAAAAACATGCGTCTACTCCACGATTTCTTCGGTACCAAAGGTAATACGTCTGGCCCCGGCTTTTTTAACAACGGTCATTACATCAATAACAGCACCACTATCCGCATTCTCATCCGCACGGATAATTATCAACTTATGCCTGCTTTTTTGTATTTTTTTCCGAATAAAATCAGGAAAATCCTTTTTTTCAATCTGACTCTCATTCACCGCCAAAAAACCTTCCGGGCTTACTGCCACAAAAATATTTTCTTCCTTTGTCTGCTCGGCAGTATGCGCTTCAGGTAATGCGATATCAAAGGGAGGTTCTAAAAAAGCCGTTGTGGTCACCATAAAAATAATGACCAAAACCAAACAAACGTCCACCAGTGGCGCCACATTAATTTCAGCTATAATTGTTTGAGAATTTTCGCTGCGCATTTTGCTTTTAAGCATGCTGCCTCGTCCTCCAAGGTGCTTTTCCGGATTACTTCCGCTCACCGGTTTTCTTTTTTGATTTCCCCAAAATAATTAAATTCCCTGCTCCGGATTGTTTGGCCAAATCCATAATCCGGATTACCATGCCATGTTTGACATCCCGGTCGGGATTGACAACCACGCGTCTATTTTCCGATTCCACCAACATCCGTTTCAGCAACGCAGGCAATTCTTCTTCCGTTACTTGATGCTGATTCAACCAGAGTTTGTCTGCGGCTAATTTAATAACAATATTTTTACTTTTTTCACTCTTTTTCTTTTGCTTAATTTCCGTTGTCATTTTTTTTTCACTTGAAGTCACAATAATACCACTCTGTAAAAACATCGGAGCTGTCGCCATAAAAATAACGACCAAAACCAAACTAACATCCACCAAAGGTGTTAAATTGATGGTAACAATCGGTTTTTTAGTGTTCTGCATCATAATGGGTATCCGCCTATTTCTTTATATAAAACAGAACCTGTTCTACAGATGCTTCAATATCTGTTATGGTTTGCCGTACACGGGAAACATAGTAGTTAAAGAAAATGACCGCCGGAATCGCCACAATTAAGCCCGCAGCCGTGGCAATCAACGCCTCTGCAATCCCCGCCGCAACCACATTGGGACCGCCGGAACCCGCAGCGGAAAGAGATTGAAATGCTTTAATAATACCAATAACAGTCCCCAGCAGACCGATAAATGGCGCAGTATTACCCAAGGTTCCCAAAATACCCAAAAAACGCTCCAATAGCACTTCTTCTTTCTTAATCAAACTGGAAAGAAGGCTGGTCAAACTTTCCAATGATTCCTTGGAATGTTCAATGGTCGCATATAATACCCGGGGCATCGGGCCGCGATGCTTTTTACAGTATGCCAATGCAGCAGGAATATCCTTTTTCTCAATAATCGGTTTAAGCGCCTTGTTGAATTTATCCGTATTGGGAAGATTAAGCAGGTAATAAATCCCCCGTTCGAGAATAAAAATAACCGAAATAATCGAACAAATTAAAAGCACAATTAACGTCGGGCTGGACTTTAATAATTCAAACCATTGTACATCATTCATAATTTCTTCTCCTTGATAAATTTTTCAGATATAAAAAGGCTATATCCTGTATATACCATGATATTCCCGATTATTTTTAATTATCCTACCATCGAAACCGTCATTTTTCCACCGGCATTCACAGCTTTTATCGCGCGAGTGCTGCAGTGATGGGTTTCTTCCATCACTGTTTGAAGGCAAAGAACTTAGACGGCCAACGCTAACTCCCCAGTGCGGCATTCCGCATTGTTGCCCATAACAGAATAAATTTTCCGCAACAGAAACACGCTCAGCGAGATCCTAGAGTATTTCTATTGCGCACCAAGTTTTATGGCCGAAATATAAAAAATATTTTCCCCGGACAACGATACACTTTTAATACGAATTTTTTTAAGCCGCAAATTTTCCTTGGAAAAATATTTTTTCAGCGCATTGGCCCGTTCCGTGGCAAGATCAATTTCCCTCCCACAGCATTCAATATCGAGAATAACCGTATCATGCTGGTTTACCAGATTTGAGAGTTCCTGCATAATGACCTCGCCTTTTTTTGAAAACCTGGATCGACGCGGTTGAAACACACTTGCCTGCAAGGCTCCCGCCCGCATCAGCCGGGATGTTTCCCATATAAATTGATCAAGATAAAGAATTTTCTGGGGCAGACTCACTTGGGCACCATAATAATCAACCAGGGTGATTTCCGGGACATATCCCTTGCCCACAGCAACCGGCTCAAAATTTTTCCCGCGACCGTTCCAGTTAAATGCAGAAGGCGGATGCCCCACACCGGCAAATGTCTTTACTTCTTTGCCTGTCTGATCAAACAAACTAACCGACCACCGTGCGATCTTGAGGCGCTTGGGATCCAAATGACCAATAACAAATACAATGGAGTGCTTAAAATAATTGAGCCAGGGGGTATAAACTTTATACGATTGCAATGGAACAGGATCAATTTTTTGATAAAGATAGTTTGGTTCTGTCGGTAGTTTTAAATCGCGCCCCTTTTTAGCCAGGGTATTCATCAAAAAAGCTGCCTCAAGTTTATCCGCATAGACCCGCCGCTCAACCTCGACTTTGGCGCGATTTTTTCCTTCCGCCAAAAATTCTTTGGCCGTAGACGTCACTTGAGCAAAAACAAGTGTGCGAAACCCACCCAGCATGCTTACCAGCATAAAAAGAAAAACAATACTTTTTTTCACACCTTACCTCTGTTCACTTTTGATAATCCGGCTCAATAGTTTGATCCGCTTGCCGGCTGCATCCCGCCATTTAGGTTCCAGGGTGTTTTTGGCCAACCGTTGATAGACTTCAAGTGCAGCTTGCCATTTTTTTTCACCTTCGTACATCGAAGCCAGTTCTACCAGCGCCATGGAATATTCTCTGGTCTTAGGCAGTCCCTCCCGCATAATGCGCAGAAGAATTTCCTCATACCGTCCCGGCTCATCCTGTTCCTTATACAACACGGCCAGTCCCAGCCAGGTTTTTTGCAGCAAGGCTTTATCTTTCTTCGCTTCCATCAACACCAGCGTTGCCTCGACACCCTCGTAGTTTCGCTGCAATGCATTCATCATGACCATTCTGGAAAAACCAACCGTTGCATTGGGATCATCCGGATAGTGCTTGACCAGCTTTTCGTAATACGTCAGTGCTTGATCCGGCATTTCAATTTTTTCATACGTAACCGCGGCATTATACCAAGCACGCGGTTGATATTCTTTCAACGCATAATTTTCAGCGCATTCCACAAAATGTTGTGCCGCCTCGGAAAATTTTTCCAACTGGAATTCCCCGGACGCCAACCTAAACATCATTTCAGGCGCCAGTTCATGTTGGGGGTAATTTTTCACAAACGCTTCCGCCTGCAACACACTTTCCCGGACATTCCCTAATTGCTCCTGACAAACCGAAATATAATATTGTGCATTGGGTGTTCGCGGGCTTTTGGTGTATATCAGGACAAACTGGAGAAATTCCGACAAACTCAATTTATATTTTTCTTTTAAATAGTATGCCTCACCAATACGATATTGAATATCTTCCGCCAAATTGCTTTCCGAAAATTTAGAAATAAACTCACGAAATGCCGGAATGGTGTCCATCATATCCGTGATACGGTAAGAAGCCGCCTCGATGCCGTTTCCCGCCTCTTTCGCCTCGGTCGTATCCGGATAATCCACCATCACTGCAGTAAAACGGCGGATGGATTCCTTATCCTTTTGCTCATTGTAATACGTCTGGGCAATACGCAGAGCAAATGACTTGCATTCGGGTGATTCAGGATATTTTTTTAAAAGCGACTGATAAATTTTCCGTGCCCGTCTATTCTCTCCGGCCTGAAAATAGGTGTCCGCCACCCAAAAAAGCGCTTCTTGTGTTTCCGGCGCATCAGAAAATTCATCCGCCATAGCCATCCATGTCTCGACTGCATCCAGGTAAGCCTTGTTCAAATAATACGCCCAGCCAATTTGAAATTGCACACGCGGAATATCGGGATGTTTGGGCGCCGTGTCGATCCATTTCCGGTATGCCTGAATGGACCGGTCATACTCTTGCAGATTAAAATATGCGTGAGCCTGCAAGAGTGATATTTCCATAATCAAATCCTGCGGTAAATTTTTCATTACAAATAATTTTTCACTTCTCTTCCGAACGCCCTTATAATTTTGCAATTCAAAGTTGCACCAGGTCAATCCGGCGTAAACAAACATTTCGATACGCCCTCGCGGATGAATTATCAAGGCTTGTTGATAATAGTCGCGCGACAGCGAATATTTTTTTTCCTGATAATAAGCATCCGCCACCAACAGGCGTGCCCAAGCTGCCACTTCACGGTACTCAACCTGGACGTTTTCCTTTTGTAAAATATTTTCCAGCAAGGGCCATTGTGTGACCAATTTCCGCGATTTGCCTTTCACCATATAATATTCAGCCAAATAGTATAGACCCAGTTGAATCTGCGGACTTTTGGTACGCGCCAACGTTTGTACCGCCCGAAAAGCTCCCTGCTCTCGTCGGGTTTCTAAATTGGCGCGCATTAGCACCAAATAAGCAAAAGGTTCAATTTTTTTTGCGGTTCTGAAGTAAGCGTTGATCTGTTTGTAAGCATCTTCTCCATTTGAAACCGCCAGATAAGCATACGCAATTTTCAGCAAAATCTCCGCACGATTCGCATCCGATTGCGGCAACGCTTCCAAATAGCGGTCAATCGCTTCGGAAAAACGATCGAGATTCAACGCCGCTTCCGCCAAAACATATTTCAACAAAGATTGATCTTTCGGATTAAGCGACGCCAATGCGGTTGTATAACGGGAGTAATTTTTCATAACATCTTCAAATTGGGCTTGCGCCAATGAAATCAAAAGATGCAGCAAAACCGCTTTGGAACGAAATTCGCTTTTCGGATAAATAGTTAAAAAATTAGAGCAAAGACTTTCTGCAGACAAAAAATCACCTGATTTATAAAAAGCACGAATTTTAAAGTAATTGGCCATTTCACGATGCGACTTAATTTCCGCAATATCTAAAACCTTATTGTAAGATTCCACCGCCTCTAAAAAACGTCCCTGAGATTCATAAATCGAACCGGTAAAAAGACGTGCCAAAGGATTTTCACCCAGTTCTTCATAAATTTTCAAAGCATCAATATGTTTCCTCTGGTATTCTTTCATGATGCCATAAAGAAACTTTATTTCGGGATCAAGTAAGGAACGCGGAAATTTTCCGACCAATTCATCAAAAACCTTTTGCGCCTGATTTCTACGCTGCAATTTCAGATTGGTTTTCACCTGTGCAAGCGGGATCTGAGGAAAAAGAAACTCTGCCCGCGCATCATTGGCCAAACGGTTGAATATATCCACCGCCTCTTTATAGTGACCGCGGTTATACGCCAACTCGGCGATTCGATATTGGGCGCTGATTTTCAACGGCCCCTTGGCCGCCTTATCTGCTAACTTTTGATAAAGCAACAATGCTTGTGCACCCTGTCCCTGAAAACGATAATTTTCAGCTAAAAAAAACCGCGCAGCCTCTATTTTTGCCGGGTCGTCCACCCGGATTAAATAAGTTTCCAAAACGCGGATACTTTTGGCATAATTTTTGGACAAATGTGCCTGAACAGCCGATTGCCAAATTTCGGTAACCGATGATGCAAATACATTTCCGAAAATTCCCATCACGCAACAGAATCCCACAACAATTTTAATTATTTTTTTCCAAACATTCCGCAACATCACTACTTTTAACCGCTCCTATTTCCATACTATGGATTTATTTCTTTAAAACATTCATTTTAAACCCATCCTATTTACCATAAATTGTCTAAATAGGCATGTTTTTTATCACTAACTTTATGCTGCAACCAGGAAGCAACCACTGTAAAAAGTCACATCGAAAAAATTGTTGATCATCTTCTTTCTTGATGTTGTTGTTTGAACAGCTCCTCCACCTCATCCTGATCCATCTGCATTTCATAGACTTCCAGTTTTTCCTTCAATTCATCCAATTCTTCATATTGAACAATATCCTCAGGTTTGATGGGTTCTTTTTCAGTTATCTCGCCCTCAAATTTCCGCATATCCAAATCAGGTTGCGCAAACACCATTCCCGCCGGTATTAAAGCCCGGACTTCAATCCGTTGATTTATTTCCCGTCCCGCAGGGGTATCATTGCCTACCAGTGGATGTGTACTGCCATATCCTACCATAATAATATTTTTGGGATTGAGACCAAACTTCGCCACCAAGTATTCCCGCACAGTCCTAACACGCGCCTGGGATAACCGAATATCCTCTGCCGGTTTACCCAAAGATCCTGAATGTCCGAACAACCGAAATTTTACCAGCGAATGCTTCTTCATAACAGCGCCGATTTGATCAAGCGTCTTTGCTATATTTCCTTTTAAAACACTCTTCCTGTCTTTAAATTTAATTGCCGGCAAAGCGTTGGATTTAATATCATCCTCAATCCGTGCCAAGGCCTCGCGCGCCGCAATAATTTCACTCCGTAATTTTCTTTCCATTTCCCGCACCTTGGCTTCATCCTGGGCACGAGATTGTTTCAATTGCTCATCACGCATTTTTGCCAGATTTTCCACATCTTCATCGGCCAGGGCTTTGAGCAATTCCTTTTCAGCCCGATCGGCTTTTTCCTTGCCGCTGCCCAGCTTCTCCCAGCTGGCGGTCAAAGACAGCCTGTGAGAACCAAACGTCTTCTGAATATAAAACGGCAGAGAAAATGAGTAGTCGAGTTGTAACTGCGTATTGTTTAATTGTTCAAATATATAACACCCGCTCAAACTAAAGGTGAATTCCTGCGAATTGACACCGGTTCGTGCGGCGGCCAATCCGTCAAAAAACCAACTTTCCACGCCAAACCGGACCGTGTTTTTATTCTGCATATAGCTCCGGTTCACGACTTCAACCGAAAGCAGAACATTCTCAATAACCGCATTCAGGGGTTGCAAATCCTGTTGCCAGGAAAGTCCGATTCTAAAGTTCCGCGGCACTTCCTCATAAATGGTCACACCAACATCTGTCGGAATAAAATTTTCAAGATTCAGCCCGACTACAAATTTTTTCGGCAGAGGATAAAGCACACCAAAATCCGCGGTAAACCCCGTTTTAGAAAATGCCGGCGCATAATCAGTTGCTTCCGACGACCAATTCAAAATCTTCAGCGTCGTGCCTAAATGAATTGATTGATTCCATAAATTCAGCGTCCTGGCGTATCCAACATTAAACGTATTTTCAAAATAAAAATATGAGTTTAAATGCGCCCAGGAAGCACCAAAATAGCCAATCGTCGGATCAACCGGAATCATCACGGCTACATAATTATATCCCAACTGATCGCGTGCACCGGTATAAAGTCTTCCCTCAAATCCCGCAAACAAACCGGCAAACATCGTGGTAACTTCATATCTATCGGCAATGGCCAAACCGGCCGGATTCCAGTTCATGGTATTGGCATCATCCGCCACTGCTACGAACGCCCCTCCCAGTCCGGTGGGACGCACACCAATATTATAATCTAAAAAATAGGCCGCACCGCTCTTCGCAAGCAAGAATACCGCAAATACAAACGCAATTGCCCTCCCGCGCCGATTAAAAAATCCAAGCCGCATCATTTGATTACGACCACCGTGCCGGAAATTAAATGCCCTTCCACTTCAATCTGATAAAGATACAGTCCGCCTTCCACATACTGATAGTTTGAATTTCGTCCGTCCCAATAACGGGTATTGTTCAAGGTCACCACCGGAAACCCGGTCGTGTCAAATATTTTTATTTTAATTTCCGCATTAGGATCATTGGTATAAAAATTAAAAAAGGCACGTTCACCCAAAACCGGCCGCATAGGATTGGGAGTTGCATAACAACCCGTATTATAATCAAAAGGATATAAAAACAAATCAAGTGTCAACAACCCCTGATAGTCTTCCGAGGGTGTGGCGCGAATATCCCCCCCAAAATAGACATACACCTGATTGGTTGCCGCCTGCCTCTCCGCAACAGGATAGTTTCCCATCCCATCAACTGAAACAACTGTGCGCAATAAATCCCTGTCCTCATTCCATGTGCTCACCCGGTCGGTATCGGATACATCGTAGACGATTCCCCAATAGCGCAATGTATTTGTATAAAATCCCAGTTCCCCCACTGTCGAGGTTATTGAAACAGGTGTCCCATAGGTGCTCGCAACGTTCAAATCATGATTATAGACCTGCCAATAGAGCGGAACCGAATGATCCACATTGACCATCCCCCGCAAACCACGGTACAAGCCATCCGAGGTCGTTGACCCGCCTAAGAGCGATTGATTATTGGTATATAATTCTATTCCCCAATTGGAATTATTGTTGGCTGGGTAATCAATCCGGAGATAAAACGGCATAAGTTCTAAAGAATAAGGCACAGCCATGCGCACTGAAACAGCTCCCCCAAACGAATGAGCTGCTTCGGTCAAACTGAGTGCATCGACTGTAAGATAGGCTGCTGAAACCATAAAATAATTGGCCAGCAAAAGCAGAGTGGCGATCCCGACTGTTTTGCAAACTCTCATCAACATATCAACTTCCCCACTAAATTTACCATAAAAAAAGCATGATTCATAGATTTATCGAAACCCGGATGTACAAGAATTCCTTGGCAGGTCCTATTTAAAAAATCGTTTTATTTAAATCATTTTTGCATATTCTGAGACAAAATTTTACGCTTAGACGATTTTATCAAAAAAAGTACGTTATTTATTCATGTCCGCCGGCTTTACTGCACCTTCCGGCTTATCCACTTCTTGTTTAGCACCATTCCCGTTATTTTTGTGCTGCTGTTTAAAAAGTTCCTCTACTTCATCCGTGCTCATTTGCATTTCATAGACTTTTAATTTTTCCCGAAGTTGTTCAATTTCTTCATACTGAACAATATCTTTTTTACCAATCGTCGCTTCCGGTGATTTGTCATCCGGCGCCGTCTGGGTTTGACTTGTCGCTGCTAAACCGGCAGGTACAAGTACATGCACCTCAACACGCCGGTTCTTCGCTCTTCCTTTTGGCGTTTTGTTGCTCGCGATGGGTTGGGTTTCTCCATACCCTACGGGAATAAGATTGGTGGCTTTCAACTTGTATAGCGAGACAAGGTATTCCCGAACAACTTCAACCCTGTCCTGCGAGAGTCTAAGATTATCAGCTTTTTTTCCATTCGAATCCGTATGCCCTTCAAGACGCACTTTGACCTGAGGATATTTCTCCAACACCATCCCCATCTCGTTTAAAGTCCGTAAGGATATTCTTTTCAAAACGCTTTTCCCCGCTTCAAACTGAACGCGCGGCAGTTCGCCGGATTCAATTTTTACATCAATCCCTTTTATCTGTTCCCGCACTGCCAAAATTTCAGCCCGGAGTTTAGCCACCATAGCAGCCAGTTCAGCCTCTTCCTGCTTGCGTGATTCCAAGAGTTCCTGATCTTTCATACCAGCCATATTCTCTTCAGTTTCTTCTTTCAGCGCTTCTGCCAGCGCCTTCTCGGCTCGTTCCATCTTACTTCCTTTGGGTTGAGGCAAACTTGCCGTCAGAGCCACCCGGTGACTTCCATAAGTGTCCTGGATGTAAAAAGGCAGAGAAAAGGAATAGTCCACCTGCAAAAGAACATCATTCAATTCCCTAAGCAGATGCTTCCCGCTCAGACTGATGGTAAACTCGGTTGAGTTCACACCCATCCGTGCGGCGGCAATACCATCAAAAAACCAGCTCTCCGCCCCAAAGCGGACAGTGTTTTTATTCTGCATATAGCTCCGATTGACCAGTTCAAACGAAACCAAAACATTGTCAATCACCGCTCCCAAAGGTTTGAGATCCTGTGACCAGGATGCGCCAAGCCTAAAATTACGCGGTACCTCTTCATAGGTGGTAAGCCCGACATTGGCCGGAATAATATTTTCAATACACAAACCTGCGACAAAATTCTTTGGCAAAGGATACAGCGCTGCAATATCAGCGGTAAAAGCGGTTTTCGAGAGCGGTTCGGTATAATCATTTCCCTGAACAGACCAATTCAGAATCTTTAAATTGGCACCCACATGCATGGTCTCGGTTTTATAAGTAAGCGTTCTGGCATAGCCAACATTGAACGTATTCTCATGATAGAAATAGGATCCAAACTGCGTCCAGGATGCACCAAAGTAGCCGATTTCAGGATCAACCGGCACAGCAACCCCCACATAACTATATCCCAGAGCATCACGAGCTCCGTTATACAATCGTCCTTCAAATCCGGTAAACAGGCTGGAAAGCATCATGGTCAGTTCATAGCGTTCCAGCGTTGCCAAGCCGGCAGGATTGTAGTTCACCGCATTGGCATCATCCGCCACCGCTACAAAAGCCTGCCCCATACCGGTCGGCCTCACACCCACGCCGTAATCAAAAAAGTAGGCATACCCACCCGTTGCGATTGCCAACCAGACCAGGAATCCCAACAGACCCGGCATGAATATCCGTCTATAAGCCACTGTTTGTTTCATCACTTGATAACCACCAGCGTCCCGGAGATACGGTGCCCTTCCACTTCAATTTGATATAGGTACAGCCCGCCTTCCACATATTGATAATTTGAATTCCTGCAATCCCAATAACGGGTATTACGCAATGTCACAACAGGAAATCCGGTAGGATCAAATATTTTTATGGTTATATTCGAGTCCGATGAATTGGTATAAAAATTAAAATAAGCCCTTTGCCCAAGTGCCGGTTTCACAGGGTTGGGAGTGACATAGCAGCCGGTATTATAATTAAACGGATAAACAAATAAATCCATTCTTAGCTGGCCGATGTATTGCTGACTATTTATATTTCTCAGATCACCGGCAAAATAGAGATAGATAGGCGGATTCGTGTTTGCCCGATCAAGCGCGGGGTAATTCCCCAAGCCGTCAACTGAAACAACCACCCGATTATTGCGATCATTATCCCACGTTGGTATACGATCCACATCTGAAATATCATACACTTCACTCCAATAACGCAGCGTATTGGTATAAAAGCCCAGTCCTCCTGCCGTAGCGGTTACTGATTGAGGTGTCCCGTAGGAAGCACAAACATTGAGATCATAGGGATAGACTTGCCAATAAAACGGGACGCGATTGTCTACATCAACCACACCTCTTAGTCCGCGGTAAATACCATCCGAAGGTTGCGTGGATAAGCGCGGCTGTATGTTGGAATACAATTCAATACCCCAATTGGTATTATTATTTGGAGGAAAGGACACCCTGAAATAAAAGGGCATGATTGACAATTCCGGCGGTGCGTTATATGCCCCCAGATTAAGATTTGTCAGGGTTGCGCAGGTGGTGGTCCCCAATATATCTACATTTAGGTACGATGCGAACGATTGATTGAAGCTCGCGATCAATAAAAAACTAATCATCCCTGTGATCCGCATACTTCTTTTCATCATTTACAAAACCTCATTCATTTCGAAGACCGGATAATTTTCAGTGGCGCTCGAACAATCTCACTCTTGGGTATGCCTACTTTCTCCAGACCGTACAATGTTCCCCAAAATAATTGAATCCCCAGTTTTGCTTGTCTGACTTCCATTTTCGGATATTGCCCCTGCCAAACAATGGGTTTTGTTTCTCCCGGAAATATCGGTTGATCCGGACGAAGTTCAATCTGCCAGACCCTTTCTCCTGAAGTCCCTTCGACCCAAGCAATCCCATAGGGTGCAATGTGTAAAACGCCGGTATTCTTCACCAATATTTCGATTTTCGAGTCAGCACCCGGTTCGATCTGTCCCCTCGGCCCGTTTCTCCCCATTCCAGCGAACAAAGACCGGCATT
This sequence comes from bacterium, assembly GCA_021108215.1. Classification (NCBI taxonomy): domain Bacteria; species bacterium. Next base: position 120,317 of record JAIORK010000050.1, read on the forward strand.
CCCACCCGTATATCCAAAGGAACTCTGCCATCTCTTCGCTCGCCTGCAAACAACGCCAGCACACATTCCTTCCGTGCGGATTCCTCCTTACCCTTTAAAACAACCTTAATTTTCTTCTTCCGCCCCTTCTTCAATTCCAGTTCACGCGGAATAATTTCAGCCCAGGTTTCAATAGGTTTCGACTTGACGCCTGTACGCCGGTATTCGAGAGAGAGCACTATTTTTTTTGTCACATCAGCATCATTAGTCAAAACGATATAAGATACTGACTTTTTTCCGGATTTAACCTGCATGGCCAGAACATCCGGTTCAAAGTGAACCTGAGCTGCGCCACTCTGTGCTAAAACAAAAACCATTAACGCAATTACCGTCGTCCTAAACACAAATCGTCGGTAATATCTTAAACCTGTCCGAATCACTATATTTCCCCTTTATAAAAACTATCCAACAGGGTTCAAACCTCCCACTTCTATTTTTTTTCTGGTTCGGACTCTGGTGTCACTAGTCTGGTGGGACCAGTAACCTCTTTAACTTCAGTATCATTTTGTTTCTGAGCTGGGCCACCAAGATAAATCACCAGATAACGAACCACGCCTTCTTTAGTACCGCTGGTAATAGAAACCATATATGTCAATGCTTCTTCAAGCATTTCAACATCTTTGGGAACTTGAATGGTAATGTCCAAAGCTTTTTTCTTCCCAGAACCAAGCTTTATCTGATCATGTCGAATAGAAACGTCTTCGACTTTTCCCGCAAATCGACTTTTATCCAGCAGTTGATATTGCGTATCATTTGGATTGACGGAATAAAGAAAATATTTCTGAGTTTTCTTCGAATTATTGATTAATTCAATCTTTTTTTTCCCTGGCGCCCGAAGGTCAATTTTTTGGCCGGGTTTGGCATCCAGCAATACAACCACGGGCGGCTCTATTGCGTAGGCAGCATCTGCAGGATTTTTCAATGCTGCTGCAAGTGCTTCATCATTTCTTCCGGGTGCAATTGAAAACATAAAAAATCCTGCAACTTGAGCTCCAAAACGCAGATTTTTTTGATTGGGATCACCACCAGTATGAACAACCATTTTACAAACATATTTATTGCCGTATAATTTTTCATCATCTGGAATACTGACCTTCACATCTACTTGCATTGATGAATTCGCACCCACAGTAAGCCCGTTGGGTTCAACCACAATCCAAGCTGGATCCGGAATCACAGCATAGCCATCTCTTGGTTTTTTAGGCGACTCAGTACGAACCTCAACATAAACTGGAACATTATAATTATTTCCCACTATCATGGGTGCATTGGCAACTTCAGTCATACTTATAGTCTGGCCGATAGGTAAATTCGAAATATTTATTTTTGAATAATTTGTTTTCAAACCGCTTTTTACTTCAGCGGCGGGTTTTTGCTGAGTTTCGGCGATCGCTCTTCCTGAAAAAACGATCAACAGAGAAAAGATAACGATAAATGATACTTTCTGGTGTTTGGACTGGATTGCCATAGAATAGTTCTCCGCTTTATATATATTTTTTTAAAAAATGGGAGATGCCCAAAAAACTAAGATAGCTTCCTGGACATCTCCCTTACTCAAAAACTTCTTATGCTGCTAATTGTGCACCAATTGTGATAACAATGGTCTGCTCATTGACACCAGTACCACTAACAGTCAGAGGTGTCTGAAGCATGTAACGGATACTACGGGTGGTAAATCCACCAGGTGCATCTGGAACACTGTAGCCTTTAAGAGCTTCGGAATCATCCGGTGCAGGAAGATTACCGGTATTACGACCCAAAGTAGAGGTTGAAGCTACTGTTGGGGTCACGAGAACATTGCTGATGACATCATCATCGTTGAAATCGGTTAACGCGAGGAAACGTGAAGGCACACCGGTTTCAACAGCTTCGGTGAAAATACCAGCCAATCTGCATTCATTGTCAGCAGTTGCTACACCGATACCAGTTTGCAACATGGTCCAGCCAGTTGCACAGGTAGCAGAGACATTAAAATCAATCTTCAAATAACCATTTTGTGTAATGGTATGACGAATTTCACCAGCTGCGTTGTTCGAGAAAATATTTTGACTTGCTCCAACATCGCCCCAAGTTGCCAACGGTGTACCTGTAACTGAAAGATCAATATCAACTGCATTAAAAGTAACTGTAATATTAAAAGTCTGAGTTGTTGCTGCAAAACTCGATGATGCCATGCCAGCAACCAAAACAACTGCACATGCTAAAAGAAGAAACTTTTTCATAAATATTCACCTCACGTTTTTTTGGTCCTGCTTGTATTTGAAGCTTTTTATGGTAGGTAGCGTACTCGATTGTAAACGAGTATCTTGCAAGTTATTTTTCACATCCCTCCTTTCAGTGATACTTTGTTTCCCCTCGGTTTAAAAATACGATGTATCTTAAACTAGCCTGAGAGTCTCCGAACAAAATCACACATAACCAAGAGGAGCCTATTTTTCATTGCATCATGCAACAATAACAAAGCATTTTCACGGAAAAAAATACGAAAATAATCTTCGCATAATTCTTCTTCTAATTAGACTAGGTGAGGTAAGCTTTTATTTCAAAAAAAATCATTTTTTTTATTCCATCCAAAAGAATCCTTTGTTCTAGAAGTCAATTATATCATACGTTTCAATTCAAAGCAATTTTGATGTTTTTACAATTTTTTTACCTACAAATAAAAATATCCCTATTTTTAAAGTGTTTTCAGCCAGTATTTTTTACTTTTTTGCACATTTTCAAAAACCAACTTCATCAATCCGAACTAAGTCAATAAGCGTTCCTGTTTTGTTCTGAGTAGCCTCAACAACCAGCGTAATTGTAAAAGTTTTCTCCCCGCTCCATCCGGTTTTCTTTCGAATATCATATTGATACACACCTGCTCCACTTCCGTTTTCTGACAATGTCATCGCCTCGGCAGTGCCGGCTTCCTGAATCATTAATTTGAATCCGGTTTCTTCTGCAACCCGATTCACCACCACACTTAATGTTCCGTAAATATCCAAATCCATGGTCAAACGGTCGGAAAGCACTTTACCCCAGACATCTGCGCCGGCTTTGACTACTTCCGCTGATCCTTTGCCATTGCTTTTAATCGTTGCGTTGTTGTTCTTGTCATCGGATGCGTCCCACCAGCCGCCGGGCTTGCCTGCCTTATTATGAAAATCGCAAAAATAGGCTTCATTATTAATCGCTTCCGTAATCCAAATTTCATCCACCAAAGTCCCGACACCGTTTATCTCCGCCTCAACAATTAAGATAATTGCAAACGTGGTGACACCACTCCAACCGGTTTTCTCAGCTAAATTGTAGACATGCACACCGGCACCATCCCCGGTTTCAGAAATCTGGATTTCCGCCTGATCCGGCTGTTGCACCATAATTTTGAATCCGGTATTTTTATCTATTTTATTAATCACAACCCGCATGGTATTCGTTGCATTCAGATCAACGATCAATTGATCGGATAAAACTTTTCCCCAGGTTTCTTCACTGACCTTGGTAATATAGGCAGCGCCCGTTCCGGTCACTTCAATTTCAGCATTATTTTTCCCGTCATTGCTTTCATCCCACCATCCCGCCGGTTGACCGGTTTTGTCAAAGTCCCCAGCCTGGTTTTTTTCAAAATGTTCAACATACTTCGCCAGTAGATTGGTCTTCTGCTCATTCGAATCAAATTGTGTTTCTACAAACTGGGTCTTTTTATCAACAGAATACATATCCTGTTTCTGACCACATCCAGCCATAAACAGTGCGAGACAGCTTGTCACAAAAATTAAGGTAATGGTAAACTTATATTTCTCTAATACATATCTCTTCTTCATACGCTTTTAAACCCTCCTCCTTGGTAAATAGTAGGCAATATACTAACGCACCTATTCTATTTTTGTCAAAGCAATCAATTTTTTTTATTGTACTTGGTGATAAAAACGCATGATTTCTTTGATAAATAGAGTATTAATATTAGACTGGTTTTTCTACATATTTATTACAAAAAAATAAAAATTATATAAAAAAAAGGAAGGGCCAGTGGCCCTTCCTTTTTCCCTTTGTTTTCAAAGGATATTATGCCGCAACGGTGGCGCTGCGGAACAGCTTACGACGCTGTTTTTCAAGACTATTTTCATCAATTCTTGCAGGCACAGTATGCAAAATATCGTAATAGGCACCCAAAGCACCCTTGCCGCCAATCTGTATCAAAACGCCTGGAACAAAGATAGGCTTCCCAACCACATTTGGCTGAGCCGTATCCTCCCAAACACCCAATTCCAGACGCGGTGCCAAAGCATGCATCTGACCAACCAGGTCATTAAACGCTGCGATGGATACTTCAAAACCAGCCTGATCCGCCTCCGTTTTGATTGTACGCCCTTCTACCTTCAAAACCCGCAGCATTGATTTAACAAAGTTGCGCTCCCGTGTCCGGCTGACAGGACGCTCAACATATCGCAAATAAGCCTGCACAACCGGGCTATCCGGCTGACTCAGAAGATTATTTAAATTCGAATGGGTAATTCCCATACGATTGACAACCATCTCAAAATACCCCATTGGATTTTGCTGCATCGCCATTTGATGAATACGCCGCGAGCTGGTGATGCGGCTCAAACCCAGGAACAAACTGCTGCGGGCCTGTGGGATTTCCATCACCGCCTCAACCGCTCCTTGATACTGCACTGCCTGCACTTGGGTTGGCAACGTCTTGCCGGTGAGGTTAAAATCGGAAACACGCTGACCAATCGGCAGTGCCACCTCATAAACAAGCGGGGCGGCCAACGCGATGCCATCGACTGTGGCTGATTCTACATTTCCGTTCACAACCCCATGCATTTTCCGTGAGAGATCTTCGCCGATTTCAAATACCGCGGTTTTCTCAATCTTGGCAAGCCGCGCGATTTCAGCTTTCAACTGAAGCCCGGTAACCGGACCCAATTGCCCCATTTGACCGGCACTCACCACCGTCACCTCGGCAATTGCCTTTTCAATCATTTCAAGCCGGCTGACCAGACCATCTGCTTCCGGCCTGCTGCGCAGTGCCCGAATCGCGGTACGAACAGCACTCAGTTGCTCATTGAAAGCCACCGGCATGGACATAAGGTGGACCGTCTGGTCTGCAACCGCTGCAACACTTTCAACATTGCGCCTTGCAGAACCCGGAACAGCTGTAACCTCGCCCGTGATCAAACTTGCCATAACACCATTGAAAAGTAATGCGTGTACTGTCCCATCAAGTTCCGTCCCCTGTTTGGCCATTTCACGCAGAACTGCCGCGACGCTCCCTTGTTCAACACCTTCCAAGGTTGACAAAATCCGCATCAAAGCAGCCAAGCTTGGTTCGGCACCTTTCTCTAATTCCCGATCCAATGTAAGCCGGAGTGCTTCCATGCTGGTATCTGCCTGGCGGCCCAGCACTTGATTTGCTTCCGCCAAATAAATACCGACCAACCGGGTTAAATCCGTTGCCTGAATACCAACCTTCTGACGTTCCGTACTGTACCAGGAAGCCGCTGTCTCGCCTCCGCGTAAGTTTTCTACCGTGACTGCATCTTCCTCTCCTCGGGCGGTTTCCATCCGAGCCCTCCCCAGGGTATCTGCCAGACTATCATAGCGGCTCTGGAAATAATATTTGTCCGCCTGATAACCAACAATTGCACCG
>JAIORK010000051.1 GCA_021108215.1 bacterium
ATCTTAGCGCCTTTGCGTGAGGAAAAAAGATGATTGATTTGAAAAGACGGACAATCCGGGTAATCGCCCTGCTGCTGGCAACCAGTATGGCATTGCCGCTCCAGTTTCTGCCTGGCCGGGTATTTGCGCAATCCGGCGCACTGACAGGCACAGTGATATCCCCCCCAAAAACAGTCAAAGAAGAAATAAGCCATCCAGCGATCGGGTTGCCGGCACCCTCCGCAGAACTTTCCGTGCCCCGAAAATCATCCTCATCCAGTCACAGCGGATTCCGCCAATTGGTCATTTATGTGCCGGATATTTTTGATACTCCCAAGGATGTGGCGTATGCCATGGACCGGCTGCGGCGCAAGGGAATCCCGGAGGAAGATATTATAAATCTTGCTCAGGACAAGGCCTTTGATACGCGCAAAGGCCTCAAAGAGCAGGCACAAATGCTCTCTCGGATTGTGGAGCGCGAGTCAGCCCGGCGTCTGGGGCTCAAGGCCCATCTGGTTGCCAAAGGCACCGGCGGACTGGTGGCTCAATCTTATCTGCTCACAGCAAAAAGATTGCGTACAGCCGGTGCGCCCATAGAAGATGTGGTGGCACTCGGCGTACCGCACCAAGGGCGGGGTTGGGCCAAGATCGTCTATGCACTGGGGATTCCCTTACCCGGAGCAGGTGTGCGTTCTCTCGCTATCCGTGATTTGGCACCTGATTCAGCTTTCATGCGGGAGTTGAAATATTATCAATCAAAAAAAGACAACATGATCGCAGATGCGCAGAGCGTCCTGAAAAAAATCGATAGCTTTGATTTCAAAAAAGAGATGCGCGCGCGTCTGGCAGCCATGGACCATACCAAAAAAGAGGTGAGTGATCATGTAGAGCGGATCATCCACTTTCCCGACCGGATCAAGCTGGGGGACGCGGACAAGCGGCGTATCAGTAGTGTACAAAAAGAAGAAAAAGTAGCTGCCAAAACCATCGCGCGCTTTCAGGAACAATTGGCAAGCCATCGCCAAGCTAAGCCGGAGCTCCTGAAAAAAACCGCTGATCAGATCAAAGCCCAACAGCAGGCAGTTGAGAAGCGTGTGCATACCAAGACGCAAACACTTTTAGAATGGGAAAAGAGCAGCGGTGTTGCCGCATCCCAAGCCAAGCTGGCAACCATCAGCCAGGCATTGGTGGGCAAGGCGGATCAAGCCAGAGCGGTTCTGCAAGACCGCGCACAAGCAGCCACGGCATTTCAGTTGTCCAGCCGGACAGATGCGCCTGAGGCCCGGTTGCTGCACCAGGTTGAGGATGCCGGTAATCGGTTGGGAAAAGCAGTGGTACAGACCGCATGGCAAAAACCATTGGATGCAGTGGAAGCGGCTTGTGCGCAGGGATTGCGTCCAGCGCAGGATAAATCCACTGACTTGTTTGAGTATTCCCGTCTGGCCCGTCTGGCCCAAGCGATGCGTACTTTGGAAAAGCAAAAAGACAACCTGTGCAGTCAGCTCAGCCGGGAATTGCTGGGTATGGATGAAAAAGCGCAACCCCATCTGGCCAGGAATATTTCACAGCTGCAAAAAACCGATCTGGATAAAACCGCTGTACGGTTGGCGGCCCTGCAAAAAGAGGTTGCCGCAATTACCAACATGAAAACCGCCTGGGAGACCATGGGGCAGGCCAGACAGCAGTGGCAGACCCAGGTGGCCGAGGTTGCCGCATTGCAGGCGGAAAAGCAGATACAGCAGCAGGCCGGCGACTACATGACCGGGCTGTCTCGACAAATAAATCAATTACCGGATCAAGATACGGTGACCCGTCAGTGGCAAGGTATCAAGAAAGATCTTGATACACTTCTGCCGGAGGT